>JAPOLP010000605.1 GCA_029977045.1 Planctomycetota bacterium | reverse complement strand
TCTGCAGCAGTGACGCAGACGTGGTCACAAAAGTCACTTGCGGCAAAGCAGTTTCAATGTCCTGCTGACAGACGAAAGAGGAGACGCGTCGCGATCAGCCACTAGTCAGATCGCGACGCAGCGTAAAGCCATTCCTCGGTGGCGGAGCGTCTGCCACCAGACGTCAGCAATCAGTCCAGACGCTTCACGCGGATATTGCGGAAGTAGACCGTGCTGCCTGGATCGTGAGCCTGCAGAGCGAACGTGCCTTTGTCGACAACGCGGGTAAAGTCGTTGCCAGCCTTCGCGTCGGCTGGTTCGTGGTAATCGACGACCGTCTTGCCATCGATCTTAATCACAACGTGCTTCCCCTTGACGATGATGTGTTCGGTGAACCAGGTATCGTCCTTGGCTGGAGCTTCCAGCACGTCCTTAACAGCGTACAGGCTGCCGGTCTTGCGAGGGTCACTGTTGTAAGTGTTGTTGACCTGGGCCTCGAAGCCGTACTTCGGCCAGCCTTCTTCCTGAAACTTCGTGTGGAAGTAGATGCCGCCATTCGAGTTGGCTTTCGTCAGAACGTCGACTTTCAGTTCAAAATTGACGAACGGCTTGTCGTAGCCAACGTAGAACAGGTGACTCCGTCCTCCGTTTGCCTTGAAGGCGCCGTCTTCGATCGACCATGAATCCTTGCTCTCGTTGATCTTCCAGCCCTTGAAGTCCTTGCCGGTATCAAGCCGCTTGAAGCCTTCTTCCTTGTCGCCGGCAAATCCCTGAGCGGACAGAGCGAAGGTCAGAACAACGAACAGTGCAGTCAGCTTACGCATAGAGTCAGTTCCCTGGTTGAGTTGTCAGCATCCCGGAGTCGAACGGCCAGAAGCTCGCCGTTCAGGGACGCAGGAGCCGACTATTCAAGGTCAGAACCGACCGATCTGCAAGCGAAGCGGTGCCGCTCTGGTGACACGATTTTGTCACCGGCCTGCGACCGAATTCAGCGACCAGGTTTTCGCGTAGAAGTTGCCGGAGCGTCGCTCGCCGGTGCCGCGTCTTCTGCCGGCATTTCCTTCGGCGGAGGCTGCAGTTTCTTCAACTCCGCCTCGGCGGAGTCCAGGTCGTTGAGCACCTTCAGAGTCTGCTGGCGACTTCCCAGCACATTGATGTACGACAGGTCGGCTCCGATCCGTCCCTGCCGATCCTCGACATCGCGGGCAAAGGCCTGCAAAGCACCGAGGTCTCGCAGCATCTGCTCTTCAGAAGCCAGCGGCGGCGAAAGATCGGCCAGCGAAAGAATGCTACCCAGTTCTTCCCGGAAGCTCCAGGCGCGCGCGACGTCGTACAGCGATGCTGTGCCGGTTCGCAGAAACTCGCGTTGCTGGTTGTACAACTGCAGAGCCGCAGTCTCTGCGGACATGTAAAGCCGGCCAATCTGATTCGTGTCGAGTTCCAGACCGTGGCGCAGCGCAAACCTTGCCTGCTGGTACTGAGCCAGTGCCAGGCGATCCGCCCGGCCAATCCCGGCATCGCGTTCCTGCCAGCTTCGCGTGAGCGTTACGGCATCTTCGAGAAACTCATCCGCAGGCAACTGCGTGTACGGCTCATCCTGACGAACCTGCTGCACGACTAGGCGGGCGTTGACCAGCATCGGGACCGTTGCCCAGCCAATCGTGCTGTCTGCCTGCCGGCGCTGCAGGTGGGCATCTGCCAGCGCGACCGCCTGTTGCCGAGCTGCTTCCGCAGCGGCGTCGCGCTTCTGATGAGCCGCCAGCTTTGATCGAGCTTCGGCCGCCAGTGTCTGTGCCAGCAACAGGTCGGCTTCCCAGCCCTGGGCGTTGGGCTGATCGAATGCCCGCAGTGCACCGACGACGGCGTCTAGACGCTCGATGTGCCGCATCTGGATCTCAGCAACCTGTTTTTCATCCCGAGCGGCCAGCAGTTCAGCTCGCTGGCTCAGCTTGAGCTGCTCCAGATGGTCCGTCAGCGGCATCAGCCCACGGCTGAACGAGTCGAAACTCTGCTCGGCGAGACCAGATGTCTGCTCAACCAGGGCCTGCAACTGCTGCTCAGCCCGTTTCCTTGCGAGTCGCACGCGATCCGTCGCCCGCCTGATTTCTGCCGGCGTCACCAACCGATTGCCACGAGCGTCGGTACGCACTGTCCCGCGATAAACCTCGATCGTGCGTTTCGGAGAACCGGCTGCTCCAGCTTTGCTCGCAGGCGCGTCTTGAGCGTGCAACGTGTTCCCGGAAAGCGAATAACCAACCAGCAGAATCACTGCTGCCGCAACACTCCATCGACTTCCAGACGCCATTCCGGAACTCCCGTCGCACTGGTATTTCAAAGCCTGAAGACGCCAGGCAGGCCCGTGCAGAATTCACAGCGTCCGCAACTGGCCACTCAACACAGGGAGAATCGCACAGGAAGCCCGGTCACGTCCAGATCGCTCGTGCACTGGTCTGTCGGAGCAGAGCGGTCGTCTCGACGCCTGGCCATCAGAGCAGCCGCAGCGGAACTCCAGAGAAATCCAGCACCAGGACAATCAAGGTCGCCAGAGCAAGAGGAATCGCGAAGGCGACCGTCACGCGTTGCCTGGGAGTCGCCTGTCGTTCCTGACCGTACCTATCGCCGGTTTCGCCAGACGAACCGTCGGCTGATTTTTCAGCGGAGGCTGCGGTTCTGTTCGGATCGACATCGCCCGGTCGGGCCGTCGACGCGACGACAGTCGATTGCCTTGAAAACAGAGGTGCCGCGAGACTCAAAAGACAGACAATCACGACGGAAAGGACCAGCACAGACAGCGTCAGCGATCCCCCCAGCCAGACGCCCAGTGCGCCCATCAGCTTGACGTCGCCAGCTCCGCCGCCTCCGCAGATCCAGAGGACAAACAGCGTTCCAAACCCGGCGACAAAACCAAGGCCCGCATCGAGCAATCCGGCTCCACCGCCGGTGCCGACGCGAAACAGCAGGCCAAGCAGGAAGGTCGACAGCGTCAGCCAGTTGGGAATCCGGCGGCAGCGAAAATCCGTCACTGCAGCAGCAGATGTGACAATGACGGCGGCAGCCGCGATTCCCCACGAGGGCCAGAGAGAATAGTCCACGGCGCACCTCGCTTCCGGTCAGCGGGCCCAGTGCCATCGTGCGCAGGGCCGGCCCGTCACTCGATCAGCCCAGTGGGCGACCTTGTCACTCGACCGGGCCACCCATTGGCGTATCACGGCGATGATTCTGGACCTTGTCCTTGTACCGGCGAACCTGCTGCTCAATCTTGTGGAGAGCCGAATCGAAAGCCACCGACGCCTCGGCGTTCTCATCGCTGGCGACGAAGTCGTGCCGATGTTCGGTGTCGACCAGGATTTCGACCTTGGCCTTGTCGTGCTCGAAATCGACGACCACTTCGATCTGCGTTACACGCTCAAAGTATGTCAGAATCTTTTCTGCTTTGGTCCGAATGTGCTCTTCGACTTCCGGACGAACCGAGCCGTGCCGGCTGTTCACTTTGATTTCCACGAGATTCAGACTCCTGAGTCAAGTCGTCGTCGGCAGTTCAGGTCTCCCGGCCTCGAAAAGTGGTCGAGTGGCGGACCTCAGCATGCCGCGAATGCAATTCTGTTTAAGAGTCGCGGAGTCTAGTTTCGTGCGATCGGGTCCGCCAGTTGCCCGCACACATTCAACCGAACGGGCTCTATGCCAGAATTAAAGAACTGAAGTTGCCGGGTGAGGTGACTGATTCACGTCCCGTCTCAGAAGCCGGTGTCAAAGCCGTTTGCCGGTTCGAGGACCTCGCTGTCGTCATCGCTCTGCCAGAAGTCTGTTCTGGGAAGTGAGATACGGCGAGTGGGGCGAATGCGGTTCCAGATGCGTGTCGCGGTCGATTCCGAATCGTCCGCATCAGCCGACGCCTGCTCGATTGCAGGGACGACCTCGACAGGCTCACTCGACTGAGCCACCGGCTGGAACGGGCGATCGGCGACCGAATCGTACCGGGAAACCGTGCTCATTGGCGTTCGGCAGCCGGACAAAACGGCAAGGCCAACGATCAGGAAACCCACCTGACAACGCTGCAGCATCTTCTCAAGCATCCATTCTACCGGCGGGCAATCGGCAGCGGCCCGCCGCAGTTATCCGTCTCTCAAGCTTCCGCTGGCCACAAATCCGGCAAGTCACGCAGTTTGAGGCCACCAAGTGGTATCGTCGACGCCTTCCTGACAGTTGCTTGAGCGAATTCCGACACCCGGGTGTCACTCACCGGAGAGTTCAGGTTCCGACTGGTCCGGAAGCATTGTCACTTCTGGAAAAGGCACCTTGTGCTCCTGATTGAGCGAAAGTGCGAAGCGTCCAAGGCTGCAGCCGCTGGCCACCGTCATCAGCAGCGCAGCGAAAATCGAGTGACGGGTCATCAAAACCGCTCCTCGTCCATGAGGGGTTCGACGGACATTTTCAGAGGCGATGCGAGACGCACAGCCAGT
>JAPOLP010000792.1 GCA_029977045.1 Planctomycetota bacterium | reverse complement strand
GCGCCCGTCAGGCCGTCCAGATGTTCGGCCCGGCTCAGAAGGCCGTTGCTGACGCTGTCGCCGAATCCGTTGCTGAAGGCATCATCCCGAAGGATCAGGCCGAAAACCTGGTCATCGTCTGCGGCGTGTTCATTCACTGGGAAGCAGCCGACGACAGCAAGATCTACGAATACAACAAGGAAGCGACCAAGCTGTCGATCGCTCGCGCCATGGGTGGCGAGCCGACCGCTGACGAAATTATCGCCAAGAAGGACGACGCGAAGCACCCGTTCTTCGCTGGCTAGTCCATCGGATGCTTGCGTGAATATCGAAAGAACCCGGCCTCTCCGGACGCCGGGTTCTTTTTGTTGAATTGTTTGACCCGCAGCCGCAGGCGCAGGCATTTCCGGAATCGCACAAACGCCGTCGCCTGCGGCTTCGGGTCAATCGAGAGAGAAAGCACTCGCAATGAGAACCATCCTCATTCAGCTCGACACCGACGCTCAGCCCAGCACGTTTGACCGGGTTGTCGCCGTTGATTCCAGCGTCGACGAACTCTTCAGTTACGGCGGCATCTCGCCGGAAAACGTCACACCGCTCGTTCACGGAGCGATGTTCACTCGCGGCCCGGCTGACCTGAAGAGCACGGCGATCTTCGTTGGCGGCAGCGATGTCGCAGCAGGCGAGGCACTCTTCGAGCAGGTACAGAAGACGTTCTTCGGGCCGGTGCGTGTCTCCATAATGATGGATTCGAACGGCTCAAACACGACGGCAGCCGCAGCCGTGCTCGCCGCCGGGAAGCATCTCGACCTGAGCGCCTCGACCGCACTGATTCTCGGCGGTACTGGTCCGGTTGGTCAGCGAGCGGGACAGATTCTCGCTCGACTTGGTGCGAAAGTGCGGCTCGCATCGCGCAGCATCGACAGAGCGGCTGGTGTGTGCGACGCTGTGAAAGCAAAGATCGCCGACGCCGACGTGTCTCCCGCCGAAACCGGATCGGATGCCGGCTTCGCAGCAGCAACCGACGGCGTCGATCTGGTCATCGCCTGCGGAGCCGCGGGTGTGCAGCTTCTCTCGAAGGAGCAACGCAGGCAGATTGCGTCACTGAAGGTCGCCATCGATCTGAACGCGGTCCCGCCGGCTGGCATCGAAGGCATCGGCGTCATGGATAAGGCGGTCGAGCAGGACGGCGTGTTCTGTTACGGAGCGATCGGCGTCGGCGGGACCAAAATGAAGATTCATCGCGCCGCCGTGCAGAAGCTCTTCACGGCCAACGATCTGGTGCTCGACACCGACGCGATCTACGAAATCGGGTTGAGCCTGTGAGCGACTCGCCTGCTGAAACCGGCGGAAGCAACGGCTCCGCCGATGGCCAGAACGACGGGCCGTGGTATCGCGACGGCCTGAGCTTCCGCTGCACCGGCTGCGGCAACTGCTGCACCGGCGGGCCAGGTTTTGTCTGGGTCGACGACGCCGAGATCGCGGCGATCGCCGAGTACCTCGACAAACCCGTCGGCGAAATCCGCCTGATGTACTGCCGCCCAGTCCGCAATCGCGTCTCGCTGAACGAGTACGCCAACGGCGACTGCATCTTCTTCGATCCGCAGCAACGCAACTGCACGATCTACCCCGTGCGTCCCATCCAGTGCCGTACCTGGCCATTCTGGCGATCGAACATCGCGACCGAAGCCGACTGGCAGTCCGTCGCTCGCGACTGTCCCGGTGCCGGAGTCGGCGACTTCTTCCCACTCGAAGAAATTGAGGTTCGAGCCGCCGAACGCGAGATGTAAGCTTCCGCCGCGACACACACGCGGAGATGTAAGCATGGGCGACGAGCGACGCGAGTTCTTTCGGATTCGATATCCGTCAGTCGAACGGCCTCAGATGGAAGTGGGCGGCGACCGGTTTGACGTAGCCGAACTTTCGGAAGGTGGTCTGCGCGTGCTCGGCGAGTTTGAAGATCTTGAATCCGGAGACCAGATCGAAGCGTCCCTGCGACTGCTCTGCGGCAGCAGCCTGAAGGTCACGGCGTCATTCTCTCGAATCGAGGACGGCGAAGCAGTCTTCGACAACCTGCAGGGCGTCTCGTTCGGCGAGATGATGAACGAACAACGCTACCTCATCCGCAAGTACCCGTCAGTCAAAGAGGACTCACGACTCGCCACTCAGAACTGCAGCCTCAGCAGCCGATCCCGCACCGCCGTCATCGGCCAGTCGTCCGCCTCGATCGCCTTCGACGAACAGATAAAGACCGGATCGTCGGATTCTTCGCGACCGGGATCCGGCAATCGACCGTGGCTCCCTTTGACGATGCTCGCGTCGAGACCGATGACGTCCATGTAGTAGCGGAAGCCCAGCAGCTTGCGGGCGAGACGGCTCGCGATTTTCACTTTCGGAAACTTCAACTGCGGATCAACGAACAGTTCGACGGGGTCGTAACCCGGCTTGCGATGGATATCGACAGTCCTCGCGTAGTCTGGAGCCAGTGCGTCATCCAGCCAAAAGTAGTAGGTGAACCAGGAACGCCGATTGCTGACAACAACCAGTTCGCCCGAGCGTTCGTGATCGATGCCAAACTCGGCCTGCGCTTCGCGATCGAGCACCCGTTCAACTCCGTCGACTTTGGACAACAGCTCGGCGACCGGCTGCACGTCTTCGGGACGCTGCACATAAACGTGAGCAATCTGGTGGTCGGCAACGGCGAACGCCCGTGACGCGCCGAAGTCGAGCGTTTCCCAGCCGGTCATCTCGCGGCGAATGGTCAGGTAACCGTGCTCGCGGAGAATCCGGTTGATGTGAACCGGTCGGACGCAATCCGTGATCGCGTACTCGGACAGGACGACGATTTCAGCTCCCTGCTTGAGAGCCGCCGCGATGACTTTGCCGGCTTCGGCGTCGACTTCGCGGATGTCCTGCCGACAGCGGGGATCGCTCGGGCCGAGCCGCTGCAGGTTGTAGTCCAGGTGCGGCAGGTAGACCAAAGTCAGCGACGGCGACTCGCGTTCGATCATCAGAACAGACGCGTCGGCGATCCAGGCGGAGCTGCTGATGTCCGTCCCCGGTCCCCAGAACTTCAGCAGCGGAAAGACACCCAGCCGCTCCTGCAGTTCGTCCTTGAGACCAGCCGGCTGGCTGTACGAGTCGAACAGCTTGCGGCCATCGGCGGGGGAACTCGGACGCGGCGTCACCGACCCGTTGACGTCGGCGGACATGTTGTACCACCAGAACATCTTGGCGACGGCGTAGTTCGGGTCGCGCTGGCGAGCGACATCGTAGATCCGTTCGCCATGAACCAGCCGGTTCGACTGTCGCCACAGCCAGACTTCGGACAGGTCGCGGAAGTACCAGCCGTTGCCGACGATGCCGTGATCTCGCGGCTGCAGTCCAGTCAGAATCGTCGACTGCGCCGAGCACGTCACCGCCGGCAGGACAGTTCCCATCGGTCGCGAGAAGCCCTCCGCCGCCACCGACGAAATATGCGGCGTGTCCGGCCCGAGCATCTCGTGCGAGAGTCCAACGACGTTGATGACAACCAGCGGACGCGTCATGGGGAACTTCTCAAGACTTACGCAGCG
>JAPOLP010000384.1 GCA_029977045.1 Planctomycetota bacterium | reverse complement strand
TGTCGGAGACAACTGTGGAATTTCAATCGGATGATCTGCTGCTGGTCACGGGAGCGACTGGCCTGGTCGGCAGCCATGTTGTGCAGCGAGCCCGTGAGAAGGGCATCGCCGTCCGGGCGCTCGTTCGCGAGTCCAGCGACAAGCAGCTTCTGACCGAATGGGGCGTCGACCTCGTTTACGGAGACCTCGACGATCCGGAATCGCATCAGCGAGCGGCGGAAGGCGTCACGGCTCTCGTCCACTGCGCCGCGAAGGTCGGCGACTGGGGACCGATTGACGATTACCGCCGCGTGAACGTCGGCGGCACAGAAAGTCTGCTGAACGCTGTCGAGGCAACCGGCAAGCTCAAACGCGTCGTCCACATCAGCTCGCTGGGCGTCTACCCAGCCCGCGACCATCACGGCACCGACGAAACGTCGCCACTGAACCTGTCCGGCATCGACGGCTACACACTGACGAAGGCCGAGTCCGAAATGCTCGTCCGCGAGCACATCAAGCAGAAGAACCTGCCGGCGATCATCCTGCGGCACGGCTTCATTTACGGCCCGCGAGACCGCACGGTGCTGCCGCGCATCCTCGAACGCCTGCGCGACGGCGGCTTCAAGTTTCTGGGCACGGGCAACACGCTGCTCAATAACACCTACGTCGGGAATCTGGTCGACGCGGTCTTTCTGGCTCTGGAACGTGACGACCTGGTCGGCGAAATCTTCAACATCACTGACGGAGCCCTCGTCACGAAGCGCGAGTTCATCACGACAATCGCCAGCCTGGCCGGCTACGACGTCCCGACGAAGAACGTTCCGCTGTTCGTCGCGAAGGGTCTGGCAACTCTGATGGAAGGCTGGCAGCGAGCCTACGACCGCTGGTCGCCGTTTGAAGGCGGCGTCTGGCTGCCCGAGAAGAACAAGGCCCCGCTGCTCAACGGAGCCCGCATCAAGTTTCTCGGCCTGAACCTCGACTTCAGCATCGAGAAAGCTCAACGAACACTCGGTTACCAGCCGGCAGTCACCTTTGAAACCGGAATGCAGAAAGCCATCGGCTGGTGCCGCGAAGCCGGACTGCTGACGAGCAAATAGTTTGCTCAGCGTGAAGTCTCAGGGGTAACGCAGTGAACGAGAACGCCGACTACAGCAGCGGCACACCGCCGGTCTGTTCGCCGTATTCGTACACGACGTGTGCCCGGCCAACGAGCAGCGGGTCAATGGTGCCGATCCGCTCTGCGTCCTTGCCTTTGTAGTTGAACTTGTGCAACACGTAGCGCAGCGCGTTGAGGCGAGCACGCTTCTTGCAGTCCGACTTGACCACGGTCCACGGGCAGTCCGCCGTATCCGTGTAGAAGAACATGGCTTCCTTGGCCTTCGTGTAATCGTCCCACTTGTCGAGCGACTGCTTATCGATCGGCGAGAGCTTCCACTGCTTGAGCGGGTGCTGTTCGCGGCTTTTGAACCGCTGCCGCTGCTCGGCCTGGCTGACTGAGAACCAGAACTTGATCAGATGGATGCCCGACCGAGTCAGGCTGCGTTCAAACTCCGGACACTGCCGCATGAACTCTCCGTATTCCTCGTTCGAGCAGAAGCCCATTACTCGTTCGACGCCAGCCCGGTTGTACCACGAGCGGTCGAACAGCACGATTTCCCCCGCCGTCGGCAGATGCTCGACATACCGCTGAAAGTACCACTGCCCGCGTTCAATCTCGGTGGGCTTCTCGAGAGCAACGACCCTCGCACCACGAGGATTCAGGTGCTCCATGAACCGTTTGATCGTGCCGCCCTTGCCGGCGGCATCGCGACCTTCAAACACGATGACAACACGCTGCCGAGCCTCCTTGACCCAGGCCTGCAACTTGAGCAACTCGACCTGCAGGCGGAACTTCTCCTTCTCGTAGTTCTTCCGTGACATCAGGTTCTTGTAGGGATACCCGCCGCTTCTCCAGTCGGACACGAGAGCGCTGTCCGACTTGGCCCCAGCCTTCAACCGCTGGCTATGCCCGTTCGAGAGAATTGCGTCCTTCAGCACGTCAGCGTCGTCAGCGGACACGCCGCCGAGGACACTCTGCAGGACACCCGCCAGAGTCTGAATATCATGCGGCGGCTCGTGCCCGACGACGTCCTTGATCGCGTTTATCTTCGCTTCGCGAGCAGCTTCCGACGACGTCACGACGGCCTCGCGCTCAATGCCGACGGGAGTTGACGCCGGAGTGACATCGCCCTTGCTGACTCGTCGAGTCCGCTCGCCCTGCTGCAGGTTCCGCGTCGCCGTCTTACGAGGGCCACTGGCCGTTGAAGTCCGCTTGCGAGTCGCCTTCTTTGCACTCATCTGTGTCTCATTCTCCCGTCGTGTAAATACGCCCGTCCGGATCCGCACACCGCCGCCGCCTGGCCGCCAGCCTGATCACAAAAAGCCACCGCCGAGCCCTGCCGACCCCGTCAATTCCGACAGCCGCTAACGCTCGTACGACCGGCCCTGTCAGAAGCGAATCTGGTGCCAATCCTGTTTCGAGCGTAGGTCACGATTCACTGCCTGTAGCGACGAATCACGCTCGTCCCGTCACTTCGTGCCAGCCAGCCACTAACCTCTCCGAACAGGCCAGCCAGCACGTCGGTCGATTCCCGCAATCGCTTGTCCCGCTGGGCGAAGATTCCCTTCTGAGCCAGCCCGTTGCCGGTTACCTTGCTGCCGTTCTTCCCCCACAACTCCGCCTGCCGAATACCGTCTCCGCTTCCACCGAGCCCGCCCGATGCCTCAGCCACCCGCGTCGCAACATTCCCACCGAACCGGTCTGACTCGCCGCGAAGTTCTGCAGGTTGGATACTCCGGCCTCATGGGACTGGGCCTGCCGTCCGTTCTGCGCCCACAAATGACTGCAGCGGCTGACAGCACTTCAGCCACCTCGGCGCGGCAGATCGTGATCGTCTTTTTAACCGGAGCCGCTTCGCATCACGACACGTTCGATATGAAGCCTCAAGCTCCGGCGGAAATCCGGGGCGAGTTCAAGCCGATCGCGACCCGGACCTCCGGCTACCACATCTGCGAGCACCTGCCGCAGCTCGCTCAGCGGTCAGACCGTTACGCCGTCGTCCGTTCGCTGTCACACAGCGACAACAACCACCTGATGTCGACACACCATGTGCTGACTGGCGAGAAGCAACCCGGTGGCTTCTTCGACAAGGTGGCCTCGCGCGACGACTGGCCATCGTACGCGTCCGCTCTCGCGTTTCTGAAGCCGCGCAGCGACGGCATTCCCAGCGGAGTCAATCTGCCGACATTCCTGCAATCCGGTCCGCTCACCTGGCCCGGCCAGCACGCCGGCTTCCTCGGGCCGATCTACGATCCATGGCAGGTCACCGGAGACCCCAACAAACCGGACTTCCGCGTCGACGCACTGACACTCTCACCGGGCATTGACGTGTCGCGGCTCGACCGACGCAGCTCACTGCTCGGTGAGGTTAACCGACAGCAGTCAAGATTCGGCGAAGCAGCCAACTCGCTGCGTCTGCAGAACGATCAGCAACTTGCCTTCTCGATCCTGACATCGAGCAAGCTCGCTCAGGCGTTCGAGCTTTCCCGTGAGACCGATCCGACGCGCGACCGCTACGGTCGACATCAGACCGGCCAGTCCCTTCTGCTCGCTCGGCGACTGATTGAAGCCGACGTCCCGATCGTCCAGGCAAACATTGGCGCCGTGCAGACATGGGACAGCCACGGCAACATCTTCCCGCGCCTCAAGAACGACTTGCTCCCGCCACTCGACCAGGGAGTCTCAGCACTGCTCGACGATCTGCACGACAGCGGTCGCCTCGACAACACGCTCGTGATGATGCTCGGCGAATTCGGTCGGACACCCAAAATCAACGATCAGAAAGGCCGCGACCACTGGGGACCATGCTTCTTCGGCGTCTTCGCGGGAGCCGGCGTCCAGGGCGGACAGGTCATCGGTCGCTCCGATGACACCGGTGCCTACCCGCTAACCAGAGCGTACTCGCCCAACGACGTCGGCGCAACGGTCTACAGCCTGCTGGCCATCGACTCCGACACGCACGTCACCGACCGTCTTGGTCGGTCCGTGTTTCTCAACAGGGGCGAAGTCATTGATCCGCTCTTTACCGGCGTCGAGGCCTGACAAGTCAGTTCGACGCGTCCAGCTTCGCCAGCATCGCCGCACTAAGCACGAAGTTGTCGTCGATCAGGTCGAGCGGATCGACGATGCCAGGAACTCCGCTCAGGTACGTATCAGCTCCGAGATTCCCGCCCAATGTGTCGGCCCCCGAGTTGCCGCTGAGCGTGTCGTCACCGTCACCACCAACGATCACGTCATTGCCACTGCCGCCCAGCAACTGGTCGTTGCCGTCGCCGCCGGAAATCGTATCCCGCATCAGGCCGCCGATGACCATGTCGTCACCGTCGCCGCCGGAGATGCCATCGGCACCGCTGCCACCATCGATTGTGTCGTTACCGTCTCCACCGTCGATTGTGTCGTCGCCAGCGTCTCCATAGATCAGGTCATGGCCGTGATCGCCGCGGATCTTGTCGTTGCCACTGTTGCCGCGAATCGTGTCGTCGCTGCGACCACCGTCGAGTGTGTCGTTTCCAGCTCCACCGTACAGCGAGTCATTGTCGACCTGCCCATAGAGCTGGTCATCGCCACCACTGCCGATCAGCAGGTCGTCACCGAAGCTGCCAAACAGGATGTCATCGCCATCCTCGCCGTCCAGTGTGTCATTGCCGAACCCGCCGTCCAGCAGGTCGTTGCCCAGCCCCCCCAGCAGGACGTCAACTCCCAGGTCTCCGAATACGGTGTCGTTTCCGCCGTCCCCGTTCAGCACGTCGTCGCCGTCGTTGCCGTTAATCAGGTCGTTACCGTCTCCACCGTTGATCAGGTCGTTGCCATCGCCACCGAAGATCGAGTCAATCCCCGAACTCCCGGTGATGCTGTCGTTACCAGTGCCACCATCGATCACAATCGGGACGTTGCCCACCTGTGCCCCGGCGGCGGAGATCGTGTCCGCACCGGCACCGCCGTTAATCGACAGTACGAAGAAACCGACATCGTTGATGTCGTTAACGGTGATCGTGTCATCGCCACCGTTGCCGTTGATGACGACCTGCTCGGCCCCGGACGCAAATCCGAGAATATCGCCGGTCAGCGTAATCGACCGCGTCGTCCCGGAGACGATCAGCGTGCTGCCTGACTGACCCACGCTGAAGGTGTCTGCACTGTTCGTACCCTCGACAAGGATCCTGTCGAACCCAGGCTCAGAGGTGAACGAGTCGTTTCCGTCCTTGTTTCCACGCCAGACCACGTCGTCATCGCCGTTGCCGCCAATCACCGTATCCTGGCCACCATTGCCGGTAAGACGGTCGTTGTGATTTCCGCCGTCGAGGTAGTCGTCACCGGCACCACCAAACAGAGTATCGTCACCATCTCCGCCTTCCAGACGGTCAGCTGCCGCGTTTCCGACGAGCAAATCGTCGTGGCGACTGCCTCGCAACGTGTCACGCGACGCCCCTCCAACGAGCGTATCGCCAATGAACCCCGTTGGCTGCGGACCGTCGTCGTCCAGAATGTCCGCTCGCCCGAGATAGGCGCCAATGGTCGCCCCAGCGGATGCATTGCTCAGTTCCACAAAGAAGAACTCATCCGCCTCAGGTGAATCGTCACCAATAATGGTCACGTTAAACGTCTGAGTGACGTCACCCGGCAGAAACGTCAGCGTGCCGCTAGCCGCCAGATAGTCAGCCTGATCCAGAGCTGACGCATCGCGCGTTGCATAGTCGACCGTCGTCGTCGCGAACCCGTTTCCGTTCAACAGACTGACCGTGAAGGTCGCCGTGGTTCGTCCAGTATCTCCCTCGGGCGTAATTGTGATGTCGTCGACACTTAACGTTGGCGTCGGGAACAGGTCCTCGTCATCAACAATAAACGCCGTTCCCGTGTCATCAGCAAGTGTCGCTCAATCCGGG
>JAPOLP010000791.1 GCA_029977045.1 Planctomycetota bacterium | reverse complement strand
GACACGTCGTTTTGAACTCCCCTGCCCTGGCAAAGTGAGCGAGGCCGCTTACGGCTTCCGCCAATCGCGTCCCGATCGTGTGAGCAGTGAGTGAGCGCCCGTCGGGCCCCACTTGCCGACCTGGTAGAACTCGGGTTCGTGGCTGTCCGATTCCCAGTGGTCGAGCACTGGTTGCACGAATCGCCAGGCGGCTTCGAGTTCGTCGCTGCGGGTAAACAGTGTCGAGTCGCCACGCATCACGTCGAGCAGCAATCGCTCGTACGCTTCCGCCAGACCGTGCGGGTACTTGTACTCAAGCCGCTGCGCTTCGAGCTGAAACTGATGGCCGGGCTGCTTCACGGACGTCTGCAGCGTGATCGACTCTTCCGGCTGGATGCGAAACACCAGCGAGTTCGGACGCGTCCCAACGAGCCCACAGACTCCGCCTTCGCATTCGACGGTCGAAAACGGGTGCAGCGGTGGCAGCTTGAACGTGATCGCGATCTCGGTCACGCGGCTCGGCAGCCGCTTGCCCGTTCGCAGATAAAACGGCACGCCGGCCCAGCGCCAGTTGTCAACGTACACTTCCATTGCGACGAAGGTCTCGCGGCGCGAATCCGGCGGGACGCGGTCTTCCTGCCGGTAACCGTTGGCCGCGTCGCCCTTGATGGCTCCTCCGACGTACTGGCCAGCGACGGCCCACTTGTCGATGTTTGTCAGGTCGCCAGGCCGGAGCGATTCGAGCACCTTCATTTTCTCGTCGCGAATCTGATCGGCCTGAAACAGAGCTGGCGGCTCCATCGCGACCAGACACAGCAACTGCAGGACATGATTCTGCAGCACGTCGCGGAGTGCTCCCGACTGGTCGTAGTACCCGCCGCGACCGCTCTCCATTCCCTGGTCCTCGGCCACGGTGATCTGCACGTGGTCGACGTGCGTCCGATTCAGCAGCGGCTCGAAGATCGCATTACCGAACCGGAACAGCAGAATGTTCTGCACGGTCTCCTTACCGAGGTAATGATCGATGCGGTAAATCTGCGATTCGTGCAGCAGGCCGGAAAGCTGCTGGGCAAGTTCCTGCGCCGACGCCAGGTCACGACCGAACGGCTTCTCGACAACCACCCGCAGACGATTGCGTTCCTCGGTCGGCGGCCGAAACCCGGCACCAACCAGATTCGTAACCGACGGCAGAAACAGTTGCGGAGCCGTCGCGAGATAAACAACGCGAGCCGGCTTTGCGTCGGCAGGCTGCAGTTCAGCCTCGGTCTGCGTTACTCGTTCGTAGAGAGTTCCATAGTCCTGCGGCTGATCCAGATCGAGCTGGTGGTAAAAGAGCCGGCTGGCGAACTTCGCCCACTGCTCGTCGGTGATCTCTCCGACCTGACTGTGCTTCCTGACGGCCTCACACATTTCGGCGCGGAATGACTCGTCCGTCTTCTCGCGGCGCGCGACCCCGAAGATCGGCACGTTGTCATTCAGCAGTCCGTGCTTCGACAGCGCGAACAGAGCCGGCATGAGCTTCCTCGCCGTGAGATCCCCGGACGCGCCGAAAATCAGAATCGAATGGTCAGTCGCGTCCGTGCTGGCGGTCGTCGAGGACAACGTCATTGAGTGTCTCTGGAAATGCAGATGCGAATTTGTGTCTGTTGATGGTTCCGCGAGATGTTGCCCGCGATCCGGGATTCCTCACGAATTGAGTAGTGGCGGCGAACTTACCGCCTGGAACTTATCCCGACCACCGCAGTCGCGTGGTTTCTGTGACTCTTCGGCACTCAGCGACTGTTCGCACGACACCGATCGAAGGAATTGATTGCGTGCGTCGTTATCATCCGCCGCATGAAAACCTCGCCCCCACTGCTCGTCCTTGTGTTGTCACTGATCTTCGCATCCGTTGCCGCTGCGGCTCCGGCGGAGCGGCCGAACGTGCTGCTGATCGCGGTCGACGATCTCAACGACTGGGTGAGCTGCCTGGGCGGGCATCCGGATGGTCATTCGCCGAACATCGACCGGCTGGCTCGGCGTGGCACGCTGTTCACGAACGCTCATTGCCAGGCACCGATCTGCAATCCGTCGCGGACGAGCATCATGTACGGGCTGAGGCCGTCGACGACCGGCGTCTACATGAACTCGCCAACGCCGTGGAACGTGCCGGCACTCAAAGACCGAGTCACGCTGCCGCGCCACTTCGCCGCGAACGGCTACCGGACTTATACGACTGGAAAGATCTATCACGGCTCCGGTCTGCCAGAAGGTGACTTTGATGTTGTCGGACCTCGTCCCGGCCAGCGTCTGAAACGCGACGCCCGGCTGATTCCGCCGACGAAGGACGGAGCCAGCGGGCTGTGGGACTTCGGCGGGCAGACCTACGACGAGAAGCTGTTTCAGGATTACGAAGACGCGTCCTGGGGCATCGACGTCATCCAGAATCACGATCGCGCCGATGCCGGACCTTTCCTGCTGACGGTCGGGTTTTATCGACCTCATGTCCCGTTCTACACGCCCAGCAGAATCTTCGACGACATTCCGCTCGACTTGGTCTCTCTCCCGCCGTCTCGGGACGACGATCGCAGTGACATTCCAAAGATCGCCTGGGAAGTGAGTGTTGCCCCTGCCGCTCCGGCGCATCAGTGGTTCGTCGACAGCGACAACTGGCGGAAGGCCGTGCAGGCGTACCTGGCCTGCATTCGTTGGACCGACGAGCAGGTCGGGCGGTTGCTCGATGCCCTGGACGCCAGCCCGCATGCGAAGAACACGATTGTCGTGCTTTACTCGGACCACGGTTTCTTTCTCGGCGAGAAGCAGCGTTGGGCGAAGCAGTCTCTGTGGGAACGCGCAACGAAAGTGCCATTCATCATCTCGGCACCGGGACTGCCAACCGACGCGAAGTGCTCTCAGCCGGCGGAACTGCTTTCGATCTACCCGACACTGATCGACTTGTGCGGCATCGAAACCCGCGACGACCTGGAAGGCCGCAGCGTTCGGCCTCTGCTGGAAGACTCCGCTGCGCAGTGGCCGCATCCCGCACTCACAACGCACGGCCAGAACAACCACGCCGCGCGAAACGAAACGCATCGCTACATCCGGTATCACGACGGTTCCGAGGAACTCTATGACCTGGCAAACGACCCGAACGAATGGACGAACCTCGCGAACGATCCGAAGTTCGCGGCTTTGAAGTCGGAGCTGACCGCGGCATTTCCCACTCAGAACGCCGAACCTGCCCGAGCCGGGAAGCCCGGCAACGCCAGACCGAAGAACGCCGCTGCAAAGACAAAGAACTCCGACGTCGCCGAGGCCGACACGGACGAGAAGCCCGCCGAGCATCAGAAGCGCGAGATCGAAGGCTGGACAGTACTCATCAACCCGCAGCTTCTGAAGGACGAACGCGAACTGACCGAGCAGGCGATGGAACTGCTGACCGTGCAGCTTCGCGAGATCACTCGAGTCGTCCCGGCTGCGGCAGTGAAGGAACTTCGCAAGGTGCCACTTTGGTTCTCTCCGCCGTACGCCAATGCCGGGCAGCGGGCTGAGTATCACCCTGGAGCGGGCTGGCTGCGGGATAACGGTCGTGACCCG
>JAPOLP010000650.1 GCA_029977045.1 Planctomycetota bacterium | reverse complement strand
CGTTCTGACACTATTGACCATCGGAATGATTAAAGCCAACCGGCTGACAACGCTCGCGGAAGACAACCTGTTCGGGAATCAGATCGTTTACACGAAGACGACACCCTATCAGCGAATTGTCGTCACTCAGAATCAGCGGGGATTCCAGCTGCACCTGAACGGTAATCTGCAGTTCGATTCCTTCGACGAGTACCGCTACCACGAGGCTCTGGTGCATCCACCGTTGTCTGCGGCCAAATCACGGCGCCGAGTCCTGATTCTCGGTGGCGGAGACGGCCTGGCGCTGCGAGAGGTCCTGCGTTACGACGATGTCCAGCACGTCACGCTGGTTGATATCGATCCTGGCATGACGGCTCTGGCAACCGGTTTTCCGTTACTCCAGGAACTCAACGCGGACGCGTTTGGCGATCCACGAGTTTCGATCGTGAATGATGATGCCATGATCTGGGTCGCGGGAAACGACACCGTATTCGATGCCGTCCTCATCGACTTCCCGGACCCCAATTCGTATTCCCTCGGCAAACTCTACTCCGTTCGGTTCTTTACGCTGCTGCAACGCTGCATGGCCGCCGACGCGGTCTTGAGCATTCAAAGCACGTCACCGCTGCTGGCAAGGCAGTCTTACTGGTGCGTCGTCAGGACACTCGAAGTCGCCGGACTGCACACCGTCCCATATCACGCGTCAGTCCCGTCTTTCGGGGAATGGGGCTTCGTCCTGGCTGGCCGAAAGCCACTCACACATCCGCGACGCCTGCTGGCAGAGGTGCGTGACGAGCTGCGGTTTCTCAACGATGACATCCTGCAGGCTCTGTTCCACCTGCCGGCTGATATGCGTCCCGAAACTGTCGAGCCGAATCGTCTGAATAATCAGTCGCTTGTTCGATACTACGAACTTGAAAGTGCGGCATCGTCCAGCAGGTGACTCGGACCGGAAGCGGACATTTCGTCTGCCGTCTTGCCATTGCTTGTGGCTCTACCGTCGGTCGGACTCAGGACAACGCCGGATGAATGCGGGCGTCGTTCATGTTGATCTGCACCAGGCACTCGTAGACCTGTTCCATGTCCTGATGGCGACGCAAGCCCCAGTTGATGATGTCAAGGTTCTCGCTGCCAGTCCGGTATTGCTCGATGATCTCCTCAGCCAGATCACCGAACATGTCCAGAAGGCCGTGCAGACGGCCAAACGTCGCGGCCTCAAATTCCGCCCACTGGCACTCACCCATCAGGTGCTCGATATGCCGGTGCCTCAGGAAGGACCACCAGAAACAGCGGTACCAGTCGCGAAAGGCGGTATCGCCCAGGTCGCGCTGGTGTTTCTGGCTTTCAATCCACTGATGCCGTCGCGCCTCGTGATAGGCCGCTTCAATCAGGCTCAGTGACTGCCGCGCCGTCAGACATGCCTGTGTCATGCTGCGAGTCCTGATGCTGCAGAACGCGTCTCCGCCGGCCTGACTGTTCCCGGATCGAGCCGTGCAGGCTTCGCAGTCAGTACTCAACGGTTCCTCGCCGTTATACGCCGTCGCGAATCAAACGACAACGCGGTCTGCTCGAAACCGGCAGCCTCAGAGTTCCGATCGCTGTTCGATCCGGAAGTTCCTCTTGACGGTCTTCTACTGCTGTCGCAGATCTCTTCTACTTCTGTAGAAGATCGCTTCCGGAAAGGAATTCTGAAATGAGGCGTCGCATCAAACTGGCGGAACTTCAACTCGCGATCATGCAGGTGCTGTGGGATCGCGGCGAGGCGGCGGTCGCTGACGTTCGCGAGGCGATCGAACCACGGCACTCGGTCGCTCACACGACGGTCGCGACGATGCTTTCCCGCATGGAAACCGCGGGCTACGTCAGCCATCGCAGCGAGGGTCGGGCAAACATCTACCGGCCCGAGATTCGCCGCGAAGACGTTGGACAATCGATGGTCTGCGATCTTGCCGAGCGGATGTTTCACGGAGACCGGACACAGCTTGTCGCACATCTGCTTGCTGGAGCCGACATCTCGCCTGCTGAGCTGGCCCGCCTGAAAAAGCTCGTCAGTGACAAGGAAAAGGAGCTGCGCGATGAGCAATGACTCGATCCGAATCTGCCAAGCCGCTCTGTCACTGGCCGCGACTTACTGGCTGCATTCAACCGTTCTGCTGAGCGGTGTCTGGCTGTTTCTGCGGCGGCGACCATCGGCAAGCCATCACCTGCAGGAACGGCTGTGGAAGTTCGCTGCGACAGCGGGCCTCGCAATTGCGGTTCTGCAGAGTGCGACGGGCACCGGGATTCCTCTGTTGAGCGCTCCTCGCACTGCATCGGCGGTCGTGACGACACCGCAAACGACACTCGATGACAATTCTGGTGTCGAGGTATCGCGCACTCAGTCGCTGAGCATCGAGGATTCGTTGCTGCTCGTTCGAGAATCACTCGACCACCTGCAGCTTCCCGATCGAGAGATCCCTGCCAAGGTAGTCAGCGGCGTGTCTGCTCTGGCGCCAGCCGCTGAACCGATCGACGTAATTGCTTTTCAGCAGGCATCGGCTTCGTCGATGGAACCCGAGGTTATTGGGGTTGCTCAAGCTGCTCTGATTGCAGACGAGACCGGCGTTCCAAACGGCGTCGAAGCAACAGAGCGGGACTTCGCCATGCCGTCGGTCGAAAGCCTCTCGTGGCAGGCAGTGGCGACTGTGACGCTGGCAATCGTCTGCGGTCTCGGCCTGTCGTGGTTCATCGGCGAGTGGCTGCTGTTTCTCATTGAAACGCGGCGGCTGCAGCCCGCGAGCTGGCAACAGCTCAAGCAGCTTGACGATCTGCGACAACGATTCGGCATCCACCGCAGGGTCGAACTCCTGACCAGCGAGAAGTTCTCCGAGCCCGTCGCGTTTGGTGTCTGGCAGTGGAAAATCGTCCTGCCGTCGAATCTCGACAGCCGTCTTTCCGAAGCCGAACTTGACTCACTGCTCGCGCACGAGATCGCTCACCTGGCTCGCGGTGACGTCTTGTGGCTGCATGTCGGAAGGCTGCTGACGTCCGTGTTTGCCTGGCAGCCGTTGAACTTTCTCGCGCGGCGGCAGTGGCAACTGCAGGCCGAGTTCGCATCCGACGACTGGGCGATCAGCCGCAACGTCGATCCAGTCTCGCTTGCACGTTGCCTGACCATTGTCGCGGAGTGGCGGTCCGAACGGCGTCTCGGAACGATCGCTCTGCCCGCAGGCGGCAGCCGCAGTCATATCACTGATCGAGTCGAACGGCTGCTGGCACCGATCGACCGCGATATCTGGTCGAGCCGGCCACGACGACTGCTTCTGCTGGGATGCCTGGCAGTTGCCGGCGGACTGCTGGCAGCGGCTGGCCCCAGTGTTCGACACGCTGAAGCCTCGCCGACCAAGCAATCGACAAATGTGCGAGACACCGCCCCACAGGCGACTGCGTCCGAAGAAGAGTCCGAACTCGCAACCGAACTTCGACGCCGACTCGGTGACGAAGCCGCTCAGCTTGCTCTCGAAGTGGCAATGCTGACTGATGAGCTGGCTGATCTGGATCGGCTGCTCGCGTCTCGTCCGAGCGATCCTCGTCTACAGAAAACCATCGACGGCCTGCGTTCGAGACTAGCGTCGCTTCAGAGCCTCAAGACAACCAGATCTTCATCCGACTGACCCATTCCATTTAGACAAGTCCGACTCCTGCAACTGCCGGCGCAGAAGTGTCCTTCGCCATTGGAGACGAATCATGTTCAGGAAGACGTTGTGCGTACCTGTCGTTCTGGCTTTTGCCGTGCAGGCGACTGGCCAGAACGCTCAGCCACCTAAGTTCAACATGCCTGAGGTCGTGCGGAACCGCGCCGAACAGCAACGGTGGCTGGACCGCAAGGCTGCCTGGGAGGCCGCTCAGGCCGAGAAAGACAACACGCTGTACCTGACCGAGCAGCAGGTGCGGGAACTGAGGTTTGACAAGAGGGTATCGTCAGTCGGCGGCTTTGATCAGGAGATCCTTGAGGCCAAGCCAGCTGACGCCAACGTACGTCGGATTCGCCCTCTGCGTCAGGGAGCGACGGCGATTGACGTTGTCGACGAAGACGGAAACAGTCGCCACTACGCTGTTCTGGTCGCCGGAGACACGCGGCAGATCGAGCTGACTCTGCGGCGGCATTTTCCGGACGCGAAGATCCGAATCGACGAGGTTCAGGACGCCGTCATCCTGTCTGGCGAAGT
>JAPOLP010001020.1 GCA_029977045.1 Planctomycetota bacterium | reverse complement strand
CGATTGGTAAACGTGATCGCCAGAATCGACGCCGGATCGACCCCGCGTTCGACGAGCCGCGCGATGCGCCGCGTAATGACGCGAGTCTTGCCGGAACCCGGCCCGGCGAGCACCTGCAGCGGCCCTTCAAAAAAATCCACCGCCGCCTGCTGAGCAGTCGTCAGTCCTTCGAGATAAGACGCAGACACAGAAGCCATCCGTTGCCGTCAGTCATTGATCAAAGCGAAACTCAGGACGGAGACGATAACGAACGCGGCAGTCGGTTGCAGGCAAGCCAGCCGCTCAGCGTTGCCAGAGCGTCGCGGTGTCGAGAGCAAAGCCGGGTAGCAGTTCAGGTTCGACGATCTCATCGGTGTCCGTCGCCTGAAGCTGACCATCGGCGAGCCGGCAGATGGTTGCCTTTTCCCGCTGCGGATCGATCAGCCAGACACTTTGGCAACCCGCGTTGAGCCACTGATCGGCTTTCTGCATGACGTCGGTCAATCGGTCGGCCGGAGAGATGATTTCCACGGCGATTGTTGGAGTGCCGTCCCGGAACTTCGGATGAGGCCCTGATGGCACGCGGTCAGCCGCGAGAAATGCAAGATCGGGAGCGCGTACGGTGTCAGGATCACGTTCAAGGATGAAGCCGGTTTCGCCTGCCACCCATTCGCCGATGGGATTCTTATCCAGATAAAAGACGAAGGCAGTTGCGACTTTTGAAATGAATCGACCGTGCTCGAACCCTGTTGGTGACATCTCGACAAGTTCTCCCCGAATCAGTTCCGCTCGCTCCGACGAACCGCGTGCGAACAGTTCCTCGGCAGTGATGACTGTAGTCGCTTCAGCAGTCGACATGGCTCGGGTTCCTTGTCTGTCAGATGGCCCGAATCACTCTATCAGATGATCTGGCGGATTGGTTCGACGGCTTCGACGCCGACGAGTTTTCGGTCAAGGCCGCCGTAGAAGTAGCTCAGGGAGTTTGGATCGAGGCCGAGCTGGTTGAGCACCGTTGCGTGCAGCCTTTTGACGTGCATTCGTTCTTCGATCGCGGCACTGCCGAGTTCGTCGGTGCTGCCGACGCTGGTGCCGCCTTTGATGCCGCCGCCAGCCATCCACATCGTGAAACCGAACGAGTTGTGATCGCGACCGGTGCCCTTGGCGTACTCGGCGGTCGGCTGACGACCGAACTCGCCGCCCCAGACGATCAGCGTTTCGTCCAGCAGGTTGCGCTGCTTGAGGTCCTTGATCAGGCCGGCGATCGGCAGGTCGGTTTCTCCGGCGTGCTTGTTGTGATTGAACTCGAGGTCGCCGTGAGCGTCCCAGTTGTGATCGTTGTGGTTTCCGCCCGAGTAGACCTGAATGAAGCGGACGCCGCGTTCAACCAGACGCCGGGCCAGCAGGCACTTCTGGCCGAAGTCCTGCGTCTGCGGATTGTCGAGGCCGTACAGCTTCTGAGTCGCTTCGGTTTCCTGAGCGAAGTCGACGGCTTCCGGAGCGTGCTGCTGCATCTTGTAGGCGAGTTCGTAACTGGCGATGCGGGCGGCCAGTTCCGAGTTGTCGTGCCGCGGTTCGAGATGCTCCTGATTCTTCTCCCGCAGGCGATCGAGGAGCTTGCGCTGGACTCGGTCCGTCATGCCGGCTGGCGGCTTGAGGTTGTGGATCGGTGTGCCGCTGGCTCGAAGCACGGTGCCCTGATAAGCCGCCGGCATGTAGCCGCTCGACCAGTTCTTCGCGCCGCTGATCGGGCCGCCGGAGTTGTCGAGCATGACGACGAAACCAGGCAGGTTCTGGTTCTCACTGCCGAGGCCGTAAGTCGTCCAGGAACCCAGGCACGGATGGCCGCTGAGAATCTGTCCGGAGTTCATCATCAGCATCGCCGAGCCATGAATCGGCGACTCGGCATACAGCGAGTGCAGGAACGAGACGTCGTCGACCGTGCTGCCCAGGTGCGGGAACAGATCGCTGACCCACTTGCCGGACTCGCCATATTGCTTGAACTTCCATTTCGGCCCGACGACACGGCCTTCGTTCTTGCGACCGCCGCGTCCAAACGTCTTGACGGGGATCGTCTTGCCGTCGAGCGGGTACAGCTCGGGCTTATAATCGAACGTGTCGACGTGCGATGGTCCTCCGTACATAAACAGGAAGATCACGGACTTCGCCTTGGGAGTGAAGTGCGGCTTTTTCGCGGCCATCGGACTGACGAATTCCGTGACGCCATCGGCAGCGACCGTCTGCTTAGAGAGGAATCCGTCGTCGGCCATCATTCCGGACAGAGCCAGGCCGGTAAATCCGGCGCCTGCTTGCCAGAGGAATTCGCGTCGTGTGCGACCGCAGAACTGAGACTGAGACTGGTGGGACATTCGATTTCTCCTGCGTTGATGGCGACCGAGTTTGGGACCGCCGCGAGGAATTGTGTTCGGTGCGAAGGTTGTTTCGTTGAGGACCGGTTTACCCGGCAGGCAGCAACTGCACTGTCAGTCGAGATAAACGAATTCGTTCGTGTTGAGAGTCAACAGGCAGTACATCGTGAGAGCCTGTTCGTCGTTGAGGCCCTCGTCTTTCTTCAGTGATGCGAGCAGGTCGAGGTCGCTCTGGACTTCGGCTGTCGTTGGCTTGCGGCCGGTTGTTAGACGGATCGCCTGCCGGATCTG
>JAPOLP010000337.1 GCA_029977045.1 Planctomycetota bacterium | reverse complement strand
CGTTGCCGAGTCCGCCGCTGAGCTGGTCGCCTGCACTGCCGTTTCCGCGAACGAGATCGTCGCCATCATCGCCAGAGAGCGTGTCGCGTCCCGCACCGCCGAGGATGTTGTCGTTGCCGCCGCCACCCGACACGAGATCGTCACCTGACGCGCCAAGCAGGAAGTCGTCGCCGTCACCCCCGATGAGCGTGTCCTGACCAGCATCACCATCGAAACTGACTCGCGTTGTCGATCCGGCCGCTGTCAGCAGATCGTTGCCGACACCGGCGGAGACAACGACGACCTGGCCAAACAGGCTGTCGAGCACGCCAACCATCAGGACGTCGTCGCCATCACCAGTTTGCACGACGATGTTGCCTGTCGGGTGTGTGAAGTGGACGGTTTCGCTCGATGACAGGCTGCTGATTTTTGAAACGCCATCGTCAGCGGTGTCGTCGTCGGCAATCGTGATGACATCGGCTGCGGCTCCGAACACGAACGTACGCGTCGTTGCGACAATCGAATCGAAGATTGGTTCAAGGCCCGCGTACGAAACCATCGAATCCGAGCCGTCAGCGATCAGGACGTTGCCGTCGCTCGCGCTGGCGAATGAGTGTGTTACTGAGTCGGCGGCTGGGCCGGTAAGAGCGAGCGTGTCGCTGCCGGCTTCGCCGGAGTACGTCACTGTGTCAGCAGCGGAGTGATTAACGGTCAACATGTCGTCGCCGTCGCCAGCGAAGACGAAAAACTCGCCGTCGAAGCTGGAGTCGAGTGACGCAATCTCGACGGAGTCGGCCATGTCTCCGCCGCCGATGATCAGATCGGAGCCCGGACCGGTGCTGAACGTCGTCGGTGTGCCGCCATCGAGCGTGAACATCGACATGCCGTTTCCGGCGATCCCGTCGTCTTCGATGAGCAGCGTGTGCGGCGAGCCATCCGCGAGAAGAATCGTCGGTGAAAGTCCGCCCGAGTAGCTGTTGACGTCCCAGCCGATGTCGTACAGCGCGGCGAGGTCGAGTCCCGTCAGTTCTTTTCGTGTTCCATTCGGCAGATCAGGGTCCAGCGCGACTTCCTGACCTTCGTCGGTCAGGTCCTTCTGCCAGTGAGCATTGTCTTCCAGCGGCGGCTGACCGATGCCGTCGTAATTGACGGTCGCCAGCTGCCCGGTGAACAGGTCGCCGGAAACCTGGTTGTTCCAGGAGTTCGCACTGCCGAATCCGATGACGTGTGCGAGTTCGTGGAGTGCGGTCGAGTAGAAATCGAATTCGTCATTGTCGAGGCCGGCGGTTGTCGTGCCAAAGTGCCAGTTGACGCTGGGGTCGAACGAGATCGAACCGCCAAACGGTCCGATGTCGGTTTGTGACGACGCAGGTCCAAGTGCTCCGGCCTGTCCTCGCCCGAGCACCGTGTCGATCCATTGCTGAACTCCGGTAACGTCGGAAACGAATCCGCTGACGCCTTCCGCTAGCTGTCCGGGATCGAGCGTTCGCGAACCGACGTAGACCCGAATCTCGTCCTCGCCGACGACCAGGTTGTCGATTGTCTGAGTTGCGTTCGTCGCCGGATCGACGATGCCGGCGGTCCAGGTGTCCGCGACGCTGAATTTCTGCGGGATGATTTCCAGCAGCGTGTCGTTGAGCTGGCTGCTGAGGGTCGAGCCTGCGAGTTCCAGAGCAGCACGTCGATCGGCATTGGCGTCGCCAGCAAAGAAGCCGGATGCATCGAGTGAGTAGTCGAATGTGAATGTCACTGCCGGCAGGATTCGCGTTTCGAGCACCTCAGCGGGAGTTGCCAGCGTCTCTGGCGAGCGGCCTGACTTTCGGTTGCCGATCGGGCAAAATGATGTTCGCCGCCGTCGGGGTCGAACGGTCGAGGTCAGCAATTGAAGCCAGGCCCTCAGTAACATGGTCAGTGAGCTCCGATGTCGAAGAACGCGTCGAGAGACGCCTCAGTGTGCCGCAGATTTGCGATGAGCACGCCGGAATGTTCAGCGGTCCCTCTGAAAAACGCTGAGAATGCCAGTTTTCGCCAGGCTGAACTGACCCTTTTTAACCGTCGGCGGATATGAAAGTGGTCCGGCAATTTTGGACCGTTCAGAATTTTTCGACGGTTGGCCACGTCGAAGAGTGATGCGACGACAGATCTCGGAATGAAGTTCCGCTTGATCGCCGTTTGCAGCGAAAAGGCGCGCGAAAACCGTCAATCCGTGCGTTGGTTGCTCTGCTGTTTCCGTTTGCGTACGATTCCTGTTTGCCCTTTTGCGTCGTCTGCGGAGACGGTACGTCGCCCGCTCGATATAACTCATTGTGAAGACTCAGGATACGTTGAGACTGTCATGGCCGTTCCGAAGAGAAAAATCTCGAAGTCGCGATCCCGATCGCGACGGGCTCAGTGGAATCTGAAAGCTCCGCAGCTTGGCAAGTGCCAGAACTGTGGTTCCCGCATCCCGACTCACGTCGTCTGCCCGCAGTGTGGACACTATATGGGTCGTCCGATGGTTGTGGTCGAGGACTGATCACTCATGCGGATCGCTCTGGATGCGATGGGCGGCGATCATGGTCCTGCCCCCAACGTCGAAGGCGCGGTCTCCGCGTTAGCTGAGCAGCCCGATCTCGAGGTTGTCCTCGTTGGCGATCGCGCTCAGCTGACCGAGTTGATTGAAAAAACCGGCTACTCTGGCGACAGGCTCTCGATTGAAGCGTCTGAAGGCGTCGCCGAGATGCACGAGAAGCCGGTCGAGGCTCTTCGCAAGAAGCCGAACTGCTCGATCGCCGTCTGCTGGAAGCTGATGGCTGCCCATTCTGTCGATGCTGTCGTCAGCGCCGGAAGCACGGGAGCGGTTGTCGCCGCTGGACTGCGTACGCGACTGTTTCTGAAGGGCGTCAAACGGCCCGGAATCGCAGTCGCCCTGCCGACCCTGAAAGGTCGGGCTCTGCTGCTTGATGTCGGAGCCAATCCAGCCGCTCGTGCTGAGCACCTTTATCAATACGCCGTCATGGGCTCGCTGTATTCAAAGGCCATTCTGGGCGTCGAGTCGCCGCGAATCGGGCTGATGAACATCGGCAGCGAAGAGGGCAAGGGCAACGAGCTTTACAAAGAGACGCACCCGCTGCTGTCGAAGAGTCGCATCCGCTACAGCTACGTTGGAAACGTTGAAGGCCGCGGTCTATACGCTGGCGAGGCCGATGTTCTGATCTGCGAAGGCTTCGTGGGGAATGTCGTCCTCAAGGTCAGCGAGGGAATGGCGGACTTCCTGTTCAAAGCGATTCCACCGGAAATCATCGGGCGCTTGGACGCCGAACGGCCTCAGGCGATGCAGGCGTTTCAGGAAGTCGGACGCCGGTTTCAGTACAACGAAGAGGGCGGTGCTCCGCTGCTGGGCATCGACGGCACCTGCATCATCTGCCACGGGTCGAGTGATGCCCGCGCGATTCGCAACGCCCTGCGTGGGTCAGCCAAGCTGAGTGACCGCGACATCAACAGCAAGATCGTCGAGCAGCTTCGCGAGCCGATGATTCCCGGCGAAGAATAAACTTGGACGAAGCTATGCGTCCTTTGCGCGACGGTGAACGGCTCGAAGAGTGTGTCGAGTGTGGGAGCACTTTTTTTCATTCGCACCTTACCATGAGCGGTCTATGTCGCGAGTGCGGATTCTGGCTCTACGATAAAAGCCCGTGCGTGCACGAATTTGTGGACGGGCGATGTAACGAATGTGGATGGGATGGCTCAGCATCCGACTTCATTCGGCACCTCAAGGCCGACGAGCAGCCGTAACCACACTCAGCAGCTATGATCGCCACAGGAGAACGAAGATGAGTATCGCATTTCTATTTCCCGGACAGGGCGCACAGCACGTCGGCATGTGTCGGACGATTGTCGACAAGTATCCGGCGGCAAAGGATCTTTTCGAGCGAGCGAATGCGCAACTGGGCTTCGATCTGGCCAGCCTCTGTTTCGAGGGGCCACAGGAAGAACTCGACAAGACGAACATCAGTCAGCCGGCTTTGTATGTGTCGAGCCTTGCCGCACTGGAGATGCTCCGAGTCGAGAATCCGGACGTCATCGGACAGTGTGGGATTGCTGCCGGGCTGAGCCTCGGCGAGTACACCGCTCTGACGTTTGCCGGGGCAATGTCGTTCGAGGATGGCCTGCGGGTTGTCCAGAAACGCGGTGAAGCGATGCAGGCAGCTGCGGATGCAACCGCGTCGGGTATGGTCAGTGCTCTGCTGCTGCAGGACGACGCAGTACAGCAGGTTGTCGAGCAGGCTCGCGAGGCCGGTCGCATCTGGGTCGCGAATTACCTCTGCCCGATGAATACAGTTCTCTCCGGAGAGGCATCCGCCTGCGACCGGGCCGAAAAGCTAATCGAAGAGGCTGGTGGCCGGGCAATCCGACTGGCAGTTGCCGGAGCGTTTCACACGGAAATCATGCACTCGGCAGTCGAGGAACTGGCCACCGTGCTTGAGTCCGTCGAGCTGAAATCGCCGACTGTACCTGTCGTGTCGAACGTCGACGCCCAGACTCATACGGATCCGGCTGAACTCCGCTCGCTGCTCGTCAAACAGGTCGAGAATCCCGTGCTCTGGGAGAAGTCGGTTCAGGCAATGCTCGATGGCGGCGTCGACCAGTTCTACGAAATTGGTCCCGGCAAGGTGCTCAAGGGGTTGCTCAAGCGAATCGCCCGCAAGGTGCCATGCGAGACCGTGAACGATTCTGTGTAGGCTGACTACCTGTCTTTGCCAGAGTCGCCTGCTTCCGCTGCATTCGATTGCGATGATGCGTTGTTTCCGCGTTGGAAATCCGCCCGTTTGGCCGCCGCGCATTTGAGTTTACACGAATCGGCGTTCTCACTATATCTTCGCGGCGTTGCACTTCCGGCGATTTCGTACGGCAGATTTGTAGCTCGATTCAGTGCCACAGATTGTCGGTCCGCTGTTTCAGGCGGTCGCGTTTTTCGCTCGCAAATCATGACCACGGAAGTGCAAACCCCGGGTCGGCCGGTCGGTGAGTTCGGACCTGCTTTTCCAGCAGTGCTTCGGAAATCAGTCACCGCACATGGTGGTCGAACCGTGCCGATTCAGGCTGCAATCCACCGGAGGAAATTCATCGTGTCTACACAAGAAAAAGTGATGGGAATCGTCAGCGAGCAGCTCGGCGTTCCGCAGGAAGAAGTGACGCTGGAAGCGTCGTTCGTTGACGACCTGAAGGCCGATTCACTTGACGTCGTTGAGCTCGTCATGGAATTCGAAGACGAATTCGGTATCACGATTCCCGACGACGATTACGAAAAGATTAAGACGGTCGGCGACGCCATCAATTACATCGAAGAAAAGAGCTGATCGCGGCTCGTTTGTGACAACCAGGAATCCCGGCCTCAGCACAGAGACCGGGATTCTTCTGCTGTACCGCCTGCTTTGATTGCCTTCTGAAAGTCAGCCTGATGGCCAGACGTGTCGTCGTTACAGGAACCGGAGTCGTCACCTCGCTTGGATTCGAGGTTGCAGATTTCTGGGAGCGCATTTGCGCCGGCAAAAGCGGCATCAGCATGATCGAGCGGTTCGACTGCTCGGACTACAAGGTGCATTTCGGCGGCGAGGTGCGGGGATTTGACTGCACCGAGCACACCAACGTCTCCGCGAAAGAGGTCAAGCGTGTTGACCGTTTCGTGCAGTTCGCCTTGGCGTCGGCCTCGAAAGCGATCACACAGTCGGGAATCGATCTGAGTGCCGGCGATCCATACCGCTATGGAGTTCTGATCGGTAGCGGCATCGGCGGCCTGCAGGAGATCGAACTGAACCACGATCTGCTGTTCGACCGTGGGCCGTCGCGCGTCTCGCCGTTCATGATCCCCAAGCTGATGGTCAACGCGGCCAGCGGGAACGTCTCCGTCAACTGGGGACTGAAGGGACCGAACAGCGCTGTCGCGACTGCCTGTGCGTCTGCAACAAACGCAATCGGTGACGCCTTTAAACTGATTCAAAACGGCATGGCCGACGTGATGGTCACTGGGGGCAGTGAAGCGGCCATAACTCCGATGGGCCTCAGTGGCTTTGCCCGGATGGGTGCCCTGTCGACGCGGAACGGCGAACCTGAAAAAGCCAGCCGTCCGTTCGACATTGATCGAGACGGATTCGTGATGGCCGAAGGTGCCGGCGCCGTCGTGCTCGAAGAATACGAATTCGCCAAGGCACGCGGAGCGAACATTCTTGCCGAGGTTCTCGGCTACGGAATGTCAGCCGACGGAACTCACATGACGGCGCCGTGCCCGGAAGGCTTGGGAGCGGCACGAGCGATGGCTGGTGCTTTGCAGGATGCAGGCCTGAACCCTGGCGAGATCGACTACATCAACGCTCACGGGACCAGCACGCCACTGGGCGACAAAGCCGAAACGCTCGCGATCAAGAATGTGTTCGGCGACCACGCGAAGAAGCTGGCCGTCTCCAGTACAAAGAGCCAGATCGGGCATCTGCTGGGAGCATCCGGCGGCGTCGAGTTCGTCGTTTG
>JAPOLP010000041.1 GCA_029977045.1 Planctomycetota bacterium | reverse complement strand
CGACGCAGGCCGGCTCGACATCGCCGCTCACCCGTTCTGCAGCGGCTTCGGTCCCGGTGACTGCCGCCTGACGACGCGCTACGACGAGCACCACTTCCCCGGAGCGTTCTTCGGCACGCTCCACGAAGCCGGGCACGGCATTTACGAGCAGGGACTCAGTGGAGACGCGTTCGGCACGGCACTTGGTGAAAGCGTTTCCCTGGGGATTCACGAGTCGCAGTCTCGCATGTGGGAGAACCTCGTTGGTCGGTCCCTTCCCTTCTGGGAGTTCTTCTACCCGCAGGCGCAGGAAGCTTTCCCAACAGCTCTCAGTGACCTGCCGCTCGACGACTTTCACCGAGCCATCAACGACGTCCGCCCATCGTACATCCGCGTCGAAGCCGACGAGGTCACCTACAACCTGCACATCATGCTGCGGTTCGAACTGGAGCAGGCGATGCTCAGCGGCGATCTGCAGCCGGCGGATGTTCCCTCAGTCTGGAACGAGACGTTCACTCGTTACTTCGGCATCACCCCCGAGCACGACTCCGACGGCTGCCTGCAGGACATCCACTGGAGCGCCGGCCTGCTTGGCTACTTCCCGACGTACGCCCTGGGCAACATGTACGCGGCTCAGTTCTTCGAGACCGCCGACCGCGATCTCGGCGGCCTCTCGGAGATGTTCCGCCGCGGCGAGTTCACTCCCTTGAAAGACTGGCTCCGCAAAAATATCCACCAGCAGGGCAAACGCCACCGAGCCGGAGACCTCGTCCAGCACGTCACCGGCGAGCCACTCTCCCACGCCCCACTGATGCGTCATCTCAACAACCGCTTCAGGCCGCTTTACGGACTGGGTTGATCGGTGAGCGGCTGCGACATTGCCGCTACAATGCCAGGCTTCTGGAGCCCGCTGTTTCACAGCCCCTTCGTTCAATGACTTTCCGGAGTTGCCGCCGCATGACACGACTCACCGGCATTGTCTTCTGCTTCCTTTTCGCGCTCACGCTCTGCCCAGCGGTCGCCGCCGACGTTGACTTCAATCGCGATGTGCGTCCGATTCTCTCGGACAAATGTTTCCCCTGTCACGGGCCGGATGTTGAGAAGCGGGATGCCGGACTGCGGCTGGATACTCTGGACGGGGCGACGGCGGACCTCGGGGGCCACTTCGCAGTCGTGCCGGGCGATGTGAAGAAGAGCGTCCTGCTGCAGCGTATCGACGGCGACGACGACGTCATGCCGCCGCCGGACAGCAAGCTCACGCTGTCGCCAGCAGAGAAAGACACGCTCAAACGCTGGATCGCAGAGGGTGCCAAGTGGGCGAAGCACTGGGCGTTCGTCGCTCCCCAGCGCCCCGACGTTCCTCACAACGAGCTCGCGCGGCATCCAATCGACGCGTTTGTTGCTAAACGGCTCGCGAAGGCCGGGCTGTCGTTTTCTCCTGAAGCCAGTCCGGAGCGACTGATCCGGAGGGCAACGCTTGACCTGACTGGCTTGCCGCCGACCGTCGAAGAAGTCGACGCGTTTGCCGCGGCGTACCAGAAAGACGGCGACGCTGCCTGGGAAGCGCTGATCGATCGACTGATGGAGTCGCCTCGCTACGGCGAGACGATGGCGCTGCCGTGGCTCGATGCGGCCCGTTATGCCGATACGGACGGCTACCAGTTCGATGGGCCGCGTTATCAGTGGCGATGGCGCGACTGGGTGATCGACGCTTACAACTCAAAGATGCCGTTCGACCAGTTCACCATCGAGCAGCTCGCGGGCGACCTGTTGCCGGACGCGACACTCGAACAGACGATCGCGACCGGCTTCAACCGCAATCACCGGTACAACTCAGAGGCCGGACTCGTCGTCGAGGAGTTTCTGCTGGAGAACGCTGTCGACCGCATCGAGACGACCGGGACCCTGTGGATGGGGCTGACACTGAGCTGCGCCCGCTGCCACGATCACAAGTACGACCCGATCACACAACGCGACTACTACGGGATGATTGGCTTCTTCAACAGCATCCCGGAAGCCGGACGCGCGATCAAAGAAGGCAACTCCGAGCCCGTCATCATTGCTCCAACTAAGGACCAGCAGGTGGAACTGGCCGCAAAGGAGCGGGAACTTGCGGACGCGACCGCGGCACTTGCTCCGACGGGAGAGCCACAGAACGGCGGACCGCTGATCGACCGGAAGCTGGCTCACCGTTATCCGCTCGACAAGGCGCCGGCAGGGATGGCCGAGCTGAAGGGCAATCCAGCGTTTGAAGGCAAGGCTCTGGTGCTCGATGGTGAGTCCTCGATCGAGCTTTCCGGTCAGAGCAAGTCGCTCTCGCTACGAGCCAACTCGGCATTCAGCATCTCGTTCTGGCTGCGGCCGGACTCGCTGAGCGACAGCGTGATTCTGTCGCGACAGAACGGCGGCACGACTCGTCCCGGAATCGAAATCTCACTCGTCGACGACGGTCGCATTCAGTTCGACCTGATCACTCGCTGGGTCGCCGGTGCCGGTCGCGTGACAACGAGGCATCGACTGGCGAAAGACGAATGGGTCCACGTCACGCTGACCAACGACGCTTCGCAAAGCGCCAACGGCCAGTTGATCTATCTCAACGGTCGGCCCACCGAGACCGAGGTCACTTACAACACCAACAGCAACGTTGGCGGTGTCAGTGCGAATCGGCCTCTGGTTCTTGGTAGCGGGATTCGGCCCGGAGTCACGAACTTCACGGGAGCAATTCGCGAATTGAGGCTTTACGAAGCGACGTTGTGGCCAGAAGAAGTCGCGATTCTCGCAGCAACGTTCGGCGGTCCTAAACGGCAGGCGTTCTCGCGGACAAAGACGACACCGGAGTACGCTCGCTATGTGAAGCTTCGCGAAGAACTCGAAGCGTACCGGGCAACGCTGCCGACGGTCATGGTCATGCAGGAAGCGGCTGACCCGACGCCGTCGTTCATCCGCAAACGCGGCGTCTATCACGCGTACGGCGAGCAGGCTCCGCGAGGCACAATCGCGGAATTCCCGCCGATGGACGAGTCGCTGCCTCGCAACCGCCTGGGTTTCGCGAAGTGGCTCGTTTCGCCTGAGCACCCGCTGACGGCTCGCGTCGCGGTGAATCGTTACTGGCAGAAGTATTTTGGTACGGGGCTCGTCAAAACGGCGGAAGACTTCGGCGTACAGGGCGATCCGCCGAGCCATCCGGAACTGCTCGACTGGCTGGCCACCGAGTTCGTTCGCAGCGGCTGGGACGTTGCCGCGATGCAGAAGCTGATTATGACCAGCCGGGCTTACCGTCAGTCGTCGCGAGTGACGTCAGAGCTGCTCGAAAAAGACCCCGAAAACCGGTTGCTCGCTCGCGGACCAAGAATTCGCCTGACCGGGCACGCTCTCCGGGATCAGGCATTGTTTGTATCCGGGCTCCTGAAGGAGCGAATCGGCGGCCCTTCGGTCAGTCCGTATCAGCCCGCGAACCTGTGGGAAGAGATGAGCATGGGCATGAAGTACCGACAGTCAAAGGGCGATGACCTCTATCGGCGAAGTCTCTACACCATCTGGAAACGCACGATCGCACCTCCGGCCATGGCAGTCTTCGATGCCGCTGACCGCGAAGCCTGCTGGGTAAAACGCAAGCAGACCAACACGCCGCTGCAGGCTTTGACGCTGCTCAACGAAACCGGCTTCGTCGAGAGTGCCCGTCACTTCGCCGTCCGAATGCTCAAGGAAGGCGGCAGCGACCCGCTCGGATTCGGTTTCCGCTCCGTGACCGCTCGAACGCCGATGGCTCACGAACGCGATGTCCTGAATGCGGCACTGGAGCAGTACCGCGACGAGTTCTCGCGGGCGCCGAAGGAGGCCGACCGGCTGATCAGCACCGGCGAGTCGGCGAAGAACACTGAGTTCGAGGCCGCCGAAATCGCGGCTTACACAGCTTTCGCCAACGTTCTGTTGAACCTCGACGAAGTCATCACACGGGAATAGATCGATGACAAACAAACCCAACTCGACAGCAACGCGCCGCGACTTTCTGGCCAGTACGTCCAGTGGACTGAGCGGTATCGCGCTGGCTTCGCTGCTCAATCCGGAGTTACTGACGGCAGCAGACTATCAGTCGATTGCTCCCAAAGCGAAGCGCGTGATCTACCTCTTTCAAAGCGGAGGCCCGCCGCAGCACGACCTCTATGATTACAAGCCGCATCTGAACGACGTGCACGGTCAGGAGGTTCCCGAGTCCGTTTTCAACGGCCAGCGGCTGACCGGCATGACGGCGGGGCAGAGTTCGTTTCCGGTAGCCCGATCGATCTTCAAGTTCGATCGCTTTGGCGAAAGCGGCCAGGAATTTAATGCCGAGTTGCTGCCGCGTCTGGGTGAGGTCGCGGATGACATCGCAATCATTCGCTCGATGCACACCGAAGCAATCAACCACGACCCGGCGATCACGTTCTTTCAGACCGGTTTCCAGATCGCCGGTCGACCGAGCATTGGCGCCTGGCTGAGTTACGGACTCGGCAGCGAGAACCAGAATCTGCCGGCCTACGTCGCGATGACTTCTAACCGAACCGGCCAGGCACTCTACGACCGGCTCTGGGGAGCGGGTTTTCTGCCGTCGCAGCATCAGGGAGTTCGGTTCCGTTCCGGCAAGGATCCCGTGCTCTTTCTGAACAATCCGGACGGCGTCAGTAACTCGCTGCGACGCCGGACGCTCGACCATTTGGGGGCCCTCAACCGAATGCACCTCGACGAGTTCGGCGACCCGGAAATCAGCACTCGGATCGCGCAGTATGAGATGGCGTTCCGGATGCAGACGTCAGTGCCAGAACTGACCGATCTGAGCACCGAACCGGAGAGCACGTTCGATCTGTACGGCGAGGATGCTCGAAAGCCGGGCACGTACGCCTACAACGTGCTGCTTGCGCGGCGGCTATCCGAGCAGGGCGTCCGCTTCGTGCAACTTTTCCACCGCGGCTGGGACACGCACGGTGGACTGCCGGGCCAACTGCGACAGCGCTGCAAAGAGACCGACCAGCCGACCGCCGCTCTGATCAAGGACCTGAAACAGCGCGGCCTGCTTGACGAGACGCTGATCGTCTGGGGCGGTGAATTCGGTCGTACCGTCTACTGTCAGGGAGACCTCGGCGAGAAAGCCTACGGTCGCGATCACCACCCGCGCTGCTTCAGCATCTGGATGGCCGGCGGCGGCATCAAGGGCGGCGTCTCATACGGAAAGACAGACGACTACGGCTACAACATCGCCGAGAACCCCGTCAGCGTCCACGACCTCCACGCCACCATCCTGCACCAGCTCGGCATCGACCACGAACGTCTCACGTTCAAGTTCCAGGGACGCCATTACCGACTGACCGACATCCACGGCGAGGTCGTGCCGGACATCCTGGCGTAGTCACTCCCAGACCATGTCGCATTCAGGCAGACTCTCCAGGAAGAGGCGGCCGTACGGTTTCGTGCGGACGCGGGGGTCGAGGATCACGACCTGGCCGGTGTCCTGGCGGGAACGGATCAAGCGACCGAAGCCTTGCTTCAACTTGATAATCGCCTCGGGGACCTGATACTCCATGAACGGGTTGCCGCCGCGGGCTCGGATGGCTTCGACGCGGGCTTCCAGCAGTGGCTGATCCGGCACGCTGAACGGCAACTTGGTGATGATGACGTTCTGCAGCGCTTCACCCTGCACGTCAACGCCCTGCCAGAAGCTGTCGGCTCCGAAGAGGACCGCTGCCGGATCGTTACGGAATTTTTCGAGCATCTGGTTACGCGGCATCCCCTCACCCTGGCTGTAGAGCGAGATGCCGTTTGAAGCGAACCAGCTTCCCAGTCGCGACGCGCAGTTCTTCAGCAGGCGGTAGCTCGTGAAGAGGACGAACGCCCGACCGGACGTGTGCCCGACATGCCGTTTGATCTGTTCGCAGACGGCTGCCTCGAATTCGGCGGCTTTGCTTGTCGGGTCCGGCATCCGCGAGTTGACGATCAACTGTGCCTGACGCTGGTAATCGAACGGGCTGCCGAGCTTCAATTCGATCGCCTTGTCGAGTCCGATGCGGCTTTTGAAGAAGTCGAAGTTCTCGTGCCCGATGGCCAGCGTGGCGCTTGTCAGGACAACCGTGTCAACCTGGTTGAAGAGTTCTTCACGCAGAACCGGAGCGACTTCGATCGGGCAGGACACCAGCTTCGTGTTACTCCGCCGGCCCATGGTCTGCTCGATCCAGTAGACCGAATCGTCCTCGGTCTGCTTCATCCAGGCTTCGAGGCTGACTGCCAGCATCGAGCAGCGTTCGCCGCCGGCCTTCAGCTCGACTCGCTTCTCTTCCGCGTCAATTTCTTCCGATGCCTGCCCGATCTCGATGCCCAGCCGCCGCAGCTCGGGCGTCAGTTCGTTCGCGATCTCGACGGCCTTGCGGACGCGACCGTTGGGCGGGCACTTCGACTCTTTCCAGTGTGCCAGTGCCGCGAAGAAGTCGTCGTACAGCATCCGCAGCCGCATCACGAGCTGCTGGCACTGGCCGAGTCCGTGCGTAACCAGCAGGCCCTTGTTCGTCCGGTCGTTGTACAGACGGTTGAGCAGATACTCGACCTGGCCGCTGGAGACGGACAGCCCAAGATGGTCGCCAGCAACACCTTCGACCGTGTGCGCTTCGTCGAGGATGACGACATCGTAGTCAGGCAGGATTGAAACGCCTTCGCGCCGCAGAGCGAGGTCTGAGAAAAACAGCGCGTGATTGACGACCAGAATGTCCGCGTTCCAGACACGGCGGCGAGCCTGGAAGTAGTAGCAGTCCTCGTAAAAGTCACAGTGCTTGCCGAGGCAGTTGCCGTGCTCGCTTTGCACTTCATCCCAGACGGTCGACAACGGGCGGAACGAAAGGTCCGACCGGCTGCCGTCTTTTGTCGTCTTTGACCACTCGACAATGTCTTCGAGCTGCCGGACTTCCTGCGGATCGGAATAGAGCGAGTCCGAACGCTCAATTGCCCCCATCATCCGCCGCAGACTCATGTAGTTTGAGCGGCCTTTGACCAGCACCGACGAGAATTCGACCGGCAGCGACGAATTCAGGAATGGAATATCGCGATGAAACAGCTGCTCCTGCAGGCTGATCGTATGCGTCGAGATGACGACCCGTTTGCGTTTGGGCTTCGCACCTTCGGTCGCCGTGCCATCTTCGCTGCCAGGCGTCGGCTTTCCCTGGTCTGCCGTCGCATAGAGGATCGCAGGGACCAGGTAGGCGAAGCTTTTGCCGACACCGGTTCCCGCCTCAACGACCAGATGACTCTTCTCACGAATTGCCCGCTCAACGGCCTGCGCCATTTCGAGCTGCTCAGGGCGGCTTTCGTAGTTCCTCAGCCGCCGGGAGACTGTGCCGTCGTCTCCCAGAATTGACTCAACGTCGAGTTCCATTCGACTCAGTTCTCCAGCTCCGCCGGCTACTGCACTGCAAGCCGATCGGGCACGGGCGGTACGTCAGGGAGTTCGCTGGAAACCGACCAGACACAGGTCATCACTGTTGGCGTGGCCCTCGGTGAACTCGGCAACGTCAGCAACGATGGCCTTCACCAGCTCACCGATCTCCAGCGGTCCAGTTCGCACAAACTCGGTCAACCGCTTCGTACCGTACAGCTCACGATTGGGCTTCATGGCCTCAGTAACGCCATCGGTAAACAGCACCCAGGTGTCGCCAGGCTTCAGTTCGATCGTGTCCTCGACAAACGTCTGATCCAGAATAATGCCCAGCGGCAGCCCCGTATCGTCCCCTTCAACAGGTTCGGTATTCCCATCGAGATCACGACGAATCGGAGCGAGATGGCCGGCACTGACCATCGTGACGGTGTGCTTCTGCGGGTCGATCACCATCAGCGCGCACGTGATAAACCGATGCCCGAGCCCGCTCACTGAAATCTCGGAATTCAGACCTTCCATCGCGCCAGCTACGGTCGAAGCCGTCAGCAGGTGATAGCGTGCCGCAGAATAAAGTCGTGCCATCAACAGGGCAGCCGGCACGCCTTTCCCGGCGACATCGGCGACGGTCACAGCAATACGTCCGTCCGGGAGGGACACATAATCAAAATAGTCACCTCCGACGTGCTGTGCTGCTTCGTAGTAATCCGAGAAGTCGTAATCGTCGAGCTTCGGACGTTTGTGCGGCAGGAAGCCGAGCTGGACCTGCATCGCGAATTCCAGCTCGCGATCCATGTCGCGGCGCTTGAGCAACTGCTCGTGCAGCTTCGCATTCTCAATCGCCAGCGTGCACTGCGACGCGATCGTCACCAGCAGGTCGAGATCGTCGTTATCGAACCTCGCCCGCAGGTCGAACGTCGTGATCTGAATCGCCCCGAGCTTCTCGTCGTTTTTCGAGATCAGCGGGGCACACATCATCGAACGAATCTGCAGCCCGACGAGGCTCTCGCTCGTCACGAAACGGCTGTCATCACTGGCATCGGCGCTGAGAATCGCCTCGCCCGATTCCAGTGCTCGTTTGACGATGGTGCGCGAGATGGAAAACGAATCGTCACCGGGCTTGCGGTTCCGGAACTCCCGGACCTTCGGCTCGCCTCCCGGCTCGTCGACCATCATGATCACGACCTGATCCGACTGTGGGTAGAGGCGAAACAGCGCCTCAAGGATGTTCGGAAACACCGCGTCGATATCCAGCACGCCATGCAGCAGCTGCCCAATATCCACGACTGCCCGCAGCTTGACTTCCGGCTTCACACTCAAACGCACGCCGGAACCGGACCGCGCATCGATGCTCGAAATGATCGAGGATCGCTCCTGCGAATCCGTTTCCAACTCAGCCGTCTCAAGAACCGAGTGCGCATTGGGCGACGACTGCGTCTTCAAATTGTGGAGCTGCGTATCGTTCTTGAAGAGATCCGTAGAACTTCCAGACTCAACAAAGCTGTACGCAAAGTCGCAGACTCGCAGAATGTCGCCGTCATTCAGCAGCTTCGGCTCGACAACGTCGGAATCGTTCACCTGAGTGCCGTTCCGGCTTCGCAGGTCTTCGAGGTAGTAGCTGCCGTGGAGCTGGACGATCTGTGCGTGCTGCCGGCTGACGGCACCGTCTTCAAGAACAACGTCGCAACTGGGATGCCGGCCAAAAACTATCCGCTCGCCATCGAGCGAGAGCATTCTGCCGGCGTCTGCGCCTTGAAGAATCTTGAGATACGCCACGGACGGCCTCTGAGAATCAGACTACGCGGGACGGAACAGGCAAATCGCACATCGGAAAGCAGCCGATTCTAGTCAGGCCCGCACACTTCAACAATCAGGCCGCACACACGGAAGACGCCGCGCCGACACCGCGATCAGTCATCGCGGTTCAAACAGGGCCAGCGTATCGGCCACGCTGTTGTGATGAACGAGAACGACCGCTGTGTCCCCTGGCCGCAGCTCGTCGTCAGCTCCAGGAACCTTCACGAAGTCCTCACGAACGATGGCGGCAATCAGGCTACCTGGCAGAGCAATGTTCTTCAGGGGCGTTCCGACGACCGGAGCATCCTTGACGATTTCGACTTCCCAGACCTCGGCGTCGCCACCGGATATCGTCGAGCCTCCGATGATCACGCCACCTCGCAACATGCCGAGCACTTCCCGCGCAGTCACTTCGCGCGGACTAACGGCTGCGTCGATACCCACTTTTTCCAGCACGTTCGCGTAATCCGGGCGACGGACGATCGACAGGATGCGTTCGCAGCCAAGTTCGCGAGCTTCAACACCGCAGACAATGTTGTCCTCATCGTGCCCGGTCGCTGCGACAAAAATATCTGCCTTGCCAACGCGAGCTTCGTGCATCTCGGCCTGTCTTGTCGCATCCGCATGGAGCACCGTCGTGCCGTGCAACCGCTCGGCCAGGAACTGACAGCGGTCGGCGTCGGCTTCCATCAGGATCACATTGAAACGGCCCTTCTGCAGCATCGACGCGAGGTTGAAGCCGATCTCCCCACCGCCAGCGATAATCACATTCTGCTTCGGCGGATGACGAGCCTCAAAAAAGTCATGACGCGTCTTCTCAATGGTTTCCTGGGTTCCGATCAGCGTGACATGGTCCCCGACCTCAATCACATCATTCGCCCCGGCGATCACGCACCGATTCGTTCCCGAGATCAGCCCAACGCGGACTCCAGCCGGAAGCTGCAACTCCTTCAGTGGAACACCCGCCCCCTTCGACCCTTTCTGCACGGCCAGTTCCTGCACCTCGATGCCGCCGCGAGCAAAATTCTCGACCGCGAACAGGCTCGGCATCCGGATCGCGCGAGCAAGCTCCAACGCAGTCAGACGCTCAAGACTCAGCAGCCGATCGATGCCGAAATGCCGCCGGTAATCAAAGGTGCTGGAATCGAGGTACGCCGGATTAAACGCGCGAGCAACGCTGCGCCGAGCCCCCATCGCTCGGGCAAGGCTGGCCCCAACAAGATTGATCTCGTCAGTCGAGGTGACCGCCAGCACCAGATCGGCACTCTGAACCCCCGCCTGGAACAACGTGATCGAATCACAGGCGGAACCGCGGATCGTCCGCACGTCCAACTGCTCTTCGACCGCCTGCAGCGCCTTCGCCGAAGCATCCACCAGGCTGACGCTGTGGCAGTTGGCACATAGCAGTCCGGCGATCGACGTTCCAACCGTGCCAGCACCGAAGATAACCGTATTCATCGCACTTCCGATTCTGCGAATTCGGCACTGCCGCCGCAGACTGGGGGGGTATGGTCTGCTTCTCGATGTAACTCGAACTCATCTCCTGCGGTATCTGAAAAACCGGGCTCGCGACGAAACCGGGCCTGTCAGGTACCGACAGTCGTACCGGGATTGTGAACGACGGCGATTCGGGAACCAATCGAGTTTTGGCGCGAAAGCATCTCGCCCTTCTGGAATCCAGTCTGCGAAAGTATCATGAGATTTCGATTTCTTCCTGATACAAGTTGTCAGGAGCCGATGAAAAGGACAACACGCCACGTCCCATCGCGGAGCCTTGACCATGCTGGATAACTTCCTGGCGGGTGAATCGGCAGGAGCCATCGCGACTCGGATTCTGATCGTCGAAGACGATCACGAGCAGGCTGCCGAACTGAAAAACCTGCTGCAGGAGAACGGCTTTCAGGTTCAGACGGCCAAAGACGGCGGCCAGGCTCAGTCATCATTCCAGATGTACAAGCCGGATTTCGTCATTCTGGATCTGATTCTTCCCGGCCAGAGCGGCTTTGAAATCTGCGAACGTATGAAGCAGTGGAACAGTGCCGTTCCCGTTCTCGTGCTGACCGAGATCACGCTCGACGACGCCCGCAGTCTGGCGACTCGCGTTGGTGCCGACGGATATCTCACCAAGCCTTACAATCCGGCTTTTCTTCTGAGCCAGATCAACGAAATCGCGCAGGAAGTCTGGGAACGGACACACCTCGGAAACGCGGTAAGCGACGATCGCATCCGGTTCCGCTGCCGCTGCGGCAAGAAATTCAAACTCAGTCAGCGACACCGGGGCCGAACAATGACCTGCCCCGACTGCGGAGATCCGTTGGTCGTACCGTTTCACGACTGACCCTGGGCCTCGCGGGCGATCCGGATTGGTTGCCGGAGACCTCGCGAATGAGAATTGCGTTCTCGGGAGTACGTGATGGCAAAGCTTTTAATCCTCACTGGCAAACATCAGGGCAAACGACTGACGCTTCCCGAACGAGACGTCATCGTTGGGCGTTCCGAAGAATGCAACATCACTCTGAAAACTGAGGAAGTCAGCCGCCAGCACTGTCGCCTCACTATGACTGAGGGCCGAATCAGCATCCGCGACCTCGGCAGCCGCAACGGAACGCTGGTGAATGGCCAGGCAATTAATGGCGACGTCGTCCTGAATGATGGCGACGAACTTCAGATCGGTCCGATGCGGTTTAAGGTTCAAACGGAGCCGACCGAAGTCACGAAAGCCGTCAGCAAACCTGCAGCCCCGGCGTCCGGCCAGGCCGGCGAAGACGACATCGCCAACTGGCTGTCTGAGAACTCGGGCGACACGCACACGATCAAGGCCGCCACTGACGACGACACGGCCATCCATCCAGTCGCTGGCAAGGCTGCAAAGAAGACGTTTACATCCGTCGCGGAAGAGGCTCAGGACATTATCCAGCGGCATCTGGAACTGAAGGCGGCGGGCGAAGCCAACTAAGCAGCAGGACACGACCAACCGCCAACTCCCGCTCCGACGCAGAAAGCAGCTTCATGCGACTGGCGATGCCCATCCTTGCCGTATTGGCCGGGACTCTCTGCACACAACCAGCGCAGCAGGCCACCGCAGCAGAAGACGTTCCCTGGCAGCGTCACACGATCGACAACTCGTCGCGCGGAGCCGACGGCGTCCGACTTGCTGACGTCAACGGTGACGGCCTTCTGGACATGACCACCGGCTGGGAAGAAGGCGGCGTCATCCGCGTTTATCTCAATCCCGGCCCGCAACGCGCGACACTGCCCTGGCCCGCCGTCACTGTCGGCAAAGTGAAGTCTCCGGAAGACGCCGTGTTCGCGGACCTCGATGGCGACGGCGCTGTCGACGTGGTCAGTTCGTGCGAAGGCAAAACGCGAACGATATTCGTCCACTGGGCACCGATCGAAGCAGAAGATTACCTCAACGAGTCCGCCTGGAAGACGCAGGCATTTCCCGCCACGCAAAACGAGCAGCTCTGGATGTTCGCCTTGCCGCTGGACGTCGATGGCCGCAACGGCGTCGACCTGATCGTCAGCTCGAAAGGCACCAACGGTTCGATTGGCTGGCTGGAATCGCCAGACAATCCGCGCGACGTCGATGCGTGGAAATATCACCGCCTGCGAGACTCCGGGTGGATCATGTCACTCCTCGCCCGCGACATGGATGGTGGCGGCGATTTCGTCGTCGTCGCGTCGGACCGCAAAGGAGCAAACCGCAAGGTCCTGTGGCTTGAGAATCCCGGTCAGGCTGCCAGCCGAAACGGCGCCAAGTGGATCGAACATCCCGTCGGCGGCGACGACTGCGAAACGATGTTTATCGACGTGCTTACTCGGCGCGACCAACCCGACAGTCCGCCGTCAGAGATCTTCGCTGCAGTGAAATCGGTCGAGATTCGGCAATTCATCCGTGCCGAGACCACAGCCGGCTGGAGGACGAACCGGCAGCTGCTCTCCGAACCAGATGCAATCGGCACAGCAAAGAGCGTCCGCGTCTGCGACGTCGATCTGGACGGTCGACCTGACTTCGTTTTTTCCTGCGAGCAGGCAAACGGCGACCGGCACGGAGTCTTCTGGCTGTCGCTTGAAAAGAACGAACTCCGCCGCCACTCGATCAGTGGCCCCGAAGGCGTCAAGTTCGACCTGCTGCAACTTCTCGACCTCGACGCCGACGGCGATCTCGACGTGATCACCTGCGAAGAACGAACAAACCTGGGCGTGATCTGGTATGAGAATCCCGCGAAGCAGCCCGCCTCGTCACACTGAGCCTCGCTTCCGACCAGTCAATCCCTGATGACTGGCAGGACCGGCTTGCCTATTGCATTCCGCAGCAACACGTCCGCGGATTCCTCTCACCGAGCGCTTGATCCCGACACACCTTTCAAGGACCGTCTCCCCGTGTCGTGCCAATCCGTTCCCCATTCGCGATCGCGAACAACACCCGAGCACAATTCCGATGAACGGCGTTTTTGGATTTCTCTCACGTGCAGCCTTCCTGCCAGCATCTCTGCGGACAGGGATGATTGAAAAGCTCGGTTCGAGTGGATCGGCATCCGCAGCGAAGCAACTGATCGCGACACTGGCTGCCGCCGATCAGCAAACTCGCAATGCGACTCTGACTGCAATCACCGTCTGTGGCCCGGCAGTTGTCCAACCGGCGACGGAACAACTCAAAAGCGGCGCAGTCGGACTCCGCATCGCCGCCGCCGAAGCACTCGCCCAAGTCGGACCATCAGCCGCAGCGGCTCTCACAACACTGCAGCACAATCTGGCTACGGCTCCGCCCGATGTTCGGGTTGGATTCCTAAAAGCGATTGGCGCTCTCGGTGCGGCAGGCGAGCCGGCAGTCGACGCGATCGGAAGCCTGCTCGATGACGATAACCTTCGAGTCGTCGCTGCGGCGGCAACAGCACTCGGCCAGATCGGGCCTCCAGCGAAGGGGTTCGTCCCGGAACTGATCGGCCTGGTGGGTCACATCGAAAAGTCCGTTCGCGAGGCCGCTGGCGAAGCCGTCGGTCGGATTGGCCCCATCACCAAAGTCTTTGTTCCGAAACTCATCGAGCAACTCGGTCGCGAGGACAACGGAGTTCGCGTTGCCGCCGCAAAGGCTCTCGGCGAAATGGGCCGCGATGCCGCAAAAGCCGCCGGACCACTCAGTGAGATTCTCGAAGACACATCGCGAGACGTGCGGCAGGCTGTCGCGGAAGCACTCGGAAAGATCGGCGAACCAGCTTCCGCGACCGCGTCAAAGATCGCCCGACTGCTTTCCGACCGCGACTATGGAGTGCAGGCTGCGGCGGCGCGAGCGTGCGGGCAGGTCGGCCTGTTCGACGCTGACGCAATCCGGCAGCTCATTCAGTTGCTTGCTCATAATCGAGGTTCCGTCCGGCACGCGGCCGCCGAGGCTGTCGGAATGCTTGGACCAAAGGCCGCCGACGCCGCTCGCGGACTGATCGCTCTGTTCGACGACAAGTACGAGGCGAATCAGCTGGCCGCCGCGCGGTCACTTGGCCGACTCGGCCCGATCGACGCCACGTACGTTTCCGCGATCGAACAGAAGCTTCAGAGTCCAACGGAGGCGGACCGACTACTCGCCGCCCGCGCGCTGGCCTACATGGGACCAACCGCCGCGACTGCCGCGCCGGCATTGATTGGCGCTGCCACCAATTCCTCAGATCAGTTCGCCGCCAGGTGTGTCGAAGCGCTGATCAATATGGGCGCCGCGATCCAGGCCAGCCTGCCCGTCCTGGTCGAACAGCTCAACAGCAGCAACCCCACGGTCAGGGAACGCTCGCTGGGCATCGTCGCCCGCGTCGCAACATACGCCGGCAGCATCGCCGACATCGTGCAGTCCTGCACCAGCGACGCAGACCCGTCTGTTCGTGACGCCGCCCGCACTGCACTGGAGCAAATCCAGAAGGCGCAACTCGCCGGCATGTCACGTTAAGACGAGTGCCCAAAGTAGCCATCTCGCTCCGCGAGATGAGCCGATCGCGGAAAGAGCGTTCGACGGATGAGACAGTCGCCTTCATCCTGATTG
>JAPOLP010000864.1 GCA_029977045.1 Planctomycetota bacterium | reverse complement strand
GACTGCGGCCCTCGAACTGCTCGAGCCGGTCGAGAATCCGGACGAGCGCGTCCTGTGCGATGTCTTCGAGAAACGCTTCGTCGCCGGCCTTCGAGGCGAAAGCTCGACGCAGTCCGCGCAGGAGTAGCGAGCGGAGTTGTTCGAGGGCTACTGGCTGATGAGTCGGATCGCGGAGCCGATCGACCCAGCCGTGTTCATCTTGAGCGGCGGACATCCCGTCTGCCTCCCGAGGCTGATCTGGTGAGTTGGTAAGCGGTCAATCTCGCGGAACAATGTGTGGCCGCACAAGGTTCGACCAGATCTCGTAGCCTGCTTCCGTCATGTGCAGGCCGTCTTTGAGAAACAGCTCCGGACGCGGCATCCCGTCGTCGCCCAGCATCGGAGCGTCGATATCGACGAACTCGAGCGACTCGTTCTTACAGCAGATTTCGGCAACTGCGGCATTTGCCGCGCGAACTTTGTCGATCAGCTTCCAGCGGGCGATGCTCGGCTTGACCGCGATGAAGACGATCTTCGTACACGGCTGCGACTTGTGGATCGTCTCGACGAACTGCTCGAAGTCGGAAGTGACTCGTTCGGGAGTCTTGCCTTTGGCGAGGTCGTTATCGCCCGCGTACAGCACGACGACTCGCGGCTGGTGCTTGAGGATGATCCGGTCGGCGAAGTGGATCGAATCGGCGATCTCGGAGCCGCCGAAGCCGCGATTGATCGGCTGCAGATCGGGGAACGACTTGTCGAGCTTCCACATGCGGATACTCGAACTGCCGACGAAGATGACGTGATTCTTTTTCGGCGGGCCTGCTTCGTCCTGCTCCTCGAACTTCTGAATCGCGGATTCCCAGCGGGCGGACGGGTTCTCCGCCTGAGGCTTCTCGTCCTGAGCGAGCGTTGAGGACGGGGAACTGCCGGCCAGCAAGACGGCAGTGGCGAAGAGACAGACCGTCAATCGGGCTGAAAACTTTGCGGAAAAGGGCATCGTGAGGCGTCTCCAGCAGGCGGATTCTGATGGGTCGGGCAAACTTCCAGGAATCTGCAGTGGTCGGGGAATGCTGCTGACCGATTCCAGGAAGAGGGAAGCATTTCTCTGGGCCACTGACACGAGGTGGTTACGATAACGCGTCCGCGGCTGACGGTCAGTCGTGGCACTGTGGTGGAGAGGCGGGTCGGCTCCGCGTCTCCAGAGTCTCTCGATCGATTTTCGACGGAAGGACTGAAGAATGAAGAAATCTGGATTGCTACTGCTGCTGGCAGTGGCTTTCGGGTGCGCAGAGTCGGCGGCTCCGCCGGCGGCACCGGAAAGCTCGACCGCAGCGACCGAGGCTGCGGCTCCGGCTGAAACTCAGGAGGCCGAAGGCCTCGCACTGCCGCCGGCGACGGCGACAGTTGTTAAGTTCTCGTGCCCAGGCATGACCTGAGCAGGTTGCCGCGCGAGCGTGAACAGCGCTCTCGCATCGCTACCGGGTGTAGCGACTGTCGAAATCGATGCTGAAGCGAGAACTGCCACAGTGTCCGTCAAACCGGACGAATTCAAAGCCGCCGACGCCGTTAAGGCACTGGAAGACGCCGGGTTCCCGGCAGACAAAGCCGAGGACCTCTCGGCTGAGTCGTAACGAAGGACGTAGGCCGGACCGAGGAGCGCAGCGACGATGTTCCGGCAGTCGAGTGTTGAAGATCACTTTGGAGTGCCGGAGCGGCGCTCCGCTTGATTCGGCCTACCGAATTGAGAATCGCAGCCGCGAGGAGTTCTTCTTCTCGCGGCTGTTTTTGTGCGCGGATCGCGCAGGTTCTGAACAAGGACGAATAGAGTGAGTTCTGAGGTTGAGCTATCCTCTGCCCCCGAACGGATGCCACCCGAGTATCAACGCTCATTGGCCGACGGGAACTTTCAACGAACAAGTGAGCTGACGACGCTCTGATGACTCTCGACTTTGCTGAGTGTGCTGTCCGGATTCGGTCGCTGCGGGATGCGCTCGGCGAGCTGGAAGCTGCGTCGCAGTCGCTGCAGATTGATCCTCTGGCGAAGCGCGAGTGGTTCCGGCTGCTGGAAGAGAAGCTGCTGCCTCAGGTCGGAGCTGATGCGTTTCTGGTCGCGGCAGTCGTCGGCGGAACGAACATCGGCAAGAGCGTCATCTTCAACCATATCGCCGGGACGCGGGCCAGCGCGACGAGTCCGCTGGCGTCGGGAACAAAGCACCCGGTCGTGCTTGTTCCGCCGGGTTTTGAAGACTCACACGATCTGGCGGGTGTGTTTGCCGGATTTCAACTGGTCGAGTGGACGGACGCGGACAAGGCACTCGGAGAAGCCTCCGAGCATCAGTTGTTCTGGAAGCGCGGCGAGTCACTGCCGCCGAATCTGCTGGTGCTCGACACGCCAGACATCGACAGCGACGCCCGCGTCAACTGGGAGCGTGCTGACATGGTTCGCCGCACGGCCGACGTGCTTATCGCCGTGCTGACTCAGCAGAAATACAACGACGCCGCTGTGAAGGAGTTTTTCCGGCGGGCCGCGGCGGAAGACAAAGTCGTGCTGGCTGTTTTCAATCAGGTACACCTGCCCGACGACGAGGAATACTGGCCGCTGTGGATGCAGACGTTCTGCAAAGAAACGGGCATTGAGCCACACGTTCTGTATCTCGCTCCGCACGATCGCAAGGCCGCCGAGGAGAATCGGCTTGAGCTGGTCGAGCGACCGTGGCCGGTAACCGTAGATACAGAGAATGCTGCTTCAAAATCCGAAGCCAAACAACAAAACGCTGGGCGACGACTCGGCGAGGATCTGTCGTCACTAAGGTTTGGCGAAATCAAACTGCGGACGCTCGGACAGCCGATTCGTTTGCTGTGTGAGGCCGACGGTGTGCCGGCCTGGTTGGACGAGATCCGTGCCCGCAGTGGGGAATTCGCGAAGGCGGCTGAGCTGCTGGCGACTCACAAGCTGGCCGAAATCGAAGGCTGGCCGACGGTCCCGAACAGCGTCATCGTCGGTAGCGTTCGCGAGTGGTGGCAGCAGCAGCGCGAAGGCTGGTCCGCGGCGGTTCACGGTTTTTACAACAGGATTGGCGACGGGCTCAGGACGGCTTACCGCTACGTGCAGGATCAGGTTGGCTCGACGCAGCGACCACCGGTCGACGTTTACCGCGAGAAGGAATGGCAGTCGGTGCTGGACGTCGTCGACGACGTTTACAGTCGCCTGAACCGGTTCCGGGAACTCGGCAACCCACTGCTGCAGCCGCGGCTGGAATCGCTGCTCGGCGCGACCTCGCGCGAAGAGCTGCT
>JAPOLP010000783.1 GCA_029977045.1 Planctomycetota bacterium | reverse complement strand
TCGACTAACCGCAGGGCCGGTCCGCACCGGCCGTTCTTGTTTGCCAGTAGAAATGGCCGGTGGGAACCGGCCCTACGTCTAACGACGCCAACAAATGCCCGATCAGGCCACGATTCTCCGCGACCTCATTGACCGCAAGCCGCAAGGCTCGCGTGATGGGAAGTCGCGCGGACCCGAGCGGGCTCGAACGATCGCTCTGGCCAGTGGCAAAGGCGGTGTCGGCAAGAGCTGCCTCGCGCTGAATCTCGCGATCGCTCTTGCTCAATCAGGCAAGCGAGTCTGCGTGCTCGATGCGTGCCTCGGCCTGGGAAACATCGACCTGCTGTGCGGACTGAACGGCTACTGGAATCTGGAGCACGTCATTACCGGTGCCCGATCACTGCAGCAGATTATGCTCAGCGGTCCGGCGGGGATTCAGATTCTGCCAGGCGCCAGCGCACTGAACGATCTCGCGGATTGCCCGCCGCCACTCCAGAAGTCTCTATTGTTTGAACTGCAGGAACTCGAACGCCGCCACGACTTCCTGATCATTGATACGAGCACCGGAATTCACCGTCCGGTACGACAATTCGCAACCGCCGCTGATCTTGTTCTTGTGACGACCGTGCCCGAGACAACCGCGATTGCGGACGCCTATGCGACAGTGAAGGCTCTTTCGCTGCCGAACTCGCCGCCACTGGATGTCGTGATCAATAAAGCGGACACACTGGCTCAGGCGAAAGCCATCGCGACACAGCTGCAGAAAACGACGCGAACGTTCGTCCGCAACGAACTGGGAATCGCCGGCTCGGTCCTGTTCGACCCGGCGGTCGCTCATTCGGTGGCTGTCCGCGAACCGTTCGTTCTGCGATCTCCCAACTGCCCCGCTGCGACCGACATCCACCAGCTCGCCCGCCGCGTCGCCAGCAGCTTTGGATCGCAGATGTCGTTTGAGTCGTACTTCTCGCGATTCGCGACACCAACTCGCGTCCGCGCCGCGTGACCAGCCCTGTCGTTTCAGACTCAGGGTTTCGCCTGCTGGTAGTGGCGGTTGACGAAATCGTTCTGGATCCAGAGCAGCTTGTTGAAGGCTCGGATCGTCTGCAGGGCAACCGCCGGTTCGAGCGGCCAGTCGGAGATTGATGTCAACAGAACGTCGGAGATGACTCCCATCAGCGCGTTCATCTGGACCAGCGGAACGTCGATCTGCTCGTTGCCGGCCTTCGGCGTGTGAATCTTTCCGACCATGTCGAGATACAGGACCATCTTCGGATCGAAGGCCCGGCCGATCAGCTGCATGAAGTAGCGGTTCAGGTGGTCCTTGCGGAAGCGAATCTGCGGATGTTCCGCCGTGAGTTCCTGCAGACCTGCCGGCTGCGGGCCATCAAAGCCTGACTGTTTCGGAACGAAGTGGCGGGCGGTCGCGTCGTAGGCCAGAAGCTTCTGGTAGGTCTGCTCGACAAGCTGTGGAATGCGCGGCCCGAGGTGCTGTGCCGATCGCTGGATCAGCGCGACGTCGTCGGGGCCGAAGCCGATGAACTCGGCGAGGTACTCGTAACGGTATTGGGAATCGGCTTCGAGCCGCGGTTCGTCGATTGTCTGCATCGTTCTTCTGGGTGTGCGAGGCCTGAGACGGAGCGTTTCAGAGCGAAAAAATAACCCGAAGCGCCGGCGAGGCAATCCAGCGCTGGACTGCGCTCACTGGCGATTCGGGTTTGGTTTTCAGGTCGTCTTCTGAGGTAGCGGAACGGCGCGAGCCGTCCGGTGCGTTTGACGAGGGCCGGGCGGCTCGCCCCGCTCCGCTACTTCGTTCGAGATTTCAGACGCTGAGCTGCACCAGCTCGGCTGGCGGTTCGGATTCGATCAACTTCAGGTCGAACTTGTCTTGCAGAATCTGGAAGACGTTTGGGCTGATAAAGGCCGGCGGAACTGGTCCGACGCGGATGCCTTTGACATCCAGAGCCAGCAGCGTCAGCAGGACGGCGACAGCCTTCTGCTCGAACCACGACAGCACGATTTCCAGCGGCAGGTCATTGACGCCGCAGTCGAACGCGTTGGCCAGAGCCAGTGCCACCTGGATCGCTCCAAAGGTGTCGTTGCACTGCCCCATGTCGAGCAGACGCGGAATGCCGCCGATGTCACCGTACTCGTGATTACGAATCCGGTATTTGCCGCAGCCCAGAGTCAGAATGACTGATTCCTGCGGAGCCTGTTCCGCCAGTTGAGCGTAGTAGTTGCGGCCAAGCTCGGCTCCGTCGCAGCCGCCAATCACGTAGAACCGCTTGATGTCGCCGGACTTTACGGCGTCGACGACCTTGTCGGCCAGACTCAGAACCACGCTGTGATGGAAGCCGATCGTCGATTCTTTGACGATGTTGTCCGTCAACGGGTCACACTGCTTCGCCTTTTCAATGACGCCAGAGAAGTCGTTGTCCTTCAGCCGCGTACCGCCGGGAACGGCAGTGATCCGCGTCGTGAAGAGCCGATCCGCGTACGTGTCTGACGGAATCAGCACGCAGTTCGTCGTCGCGACGATCGGGCCGGAGAACATCGGGAATTCCCACTGCTGGTTCTGCCACGGGCCGCCAAAGTGGCCGACCAGATGCGGGTACTTCTTCAGCTCGGGATAGCTGTGAGCCGGCAGCATCTCGCCGTGCGTGTAAACGTTGATGCCGGTACCGGCGGTCTGCTCAAGCAGGTCCGCCAGGTCAACCAGATCGTGCCCGGTGACCAGAATACCCGGTCCGGCCTGAGTACCTTCTTTGACGACTGTCGGTTCCGGCTTGCCGAACCGTTCGGTGTGGCCTTCGTCGAGCAGCTGCATGACTCGCAGGTTCTTGTGGCCGCACTCAAGCACCAGTTCCAGCAGGCTTTCGAGGTCGAAGTTCACGTTCGTCATCGTTGCGAACAGAGCCTCTTCGATGAATTCGCTGACGCTGTCGTCCGTCTTGCCGAGCCGGCGGGCGTGATTCGCGTAAGCGGCCATCCCCTTGAGGCCGTACAGCAGAATCTCCTGCAACGACTGCATGTCGGGATCTTTGCCGCACACGCCGATGTCGGTACAGCCGGTGCCGTTCGAGGTCTGTTCACACTGATTGCAGAACATGGTGCGCTCCATGAAGCGAGGGGACTGAAAAGGTGGGACGACGGCTGTCCGGCCTGAGTGCGTCAAACACAACCGCAACGCAGGAGGTCTGCAGGCAGGGCGATCAGCCCGACACGCACAGACAGCGTCAGGTCGAACCCGTTTGGCAAAGCCCGTGCCAAGGTTGTTTCCCTCTCTCTCTCCGGGATCGGCGGCTGCGAGGCACGAACGGTTTGCGGGAGGCGTCACGCCGGACGCGGCAAACAGAAATCCTCCCCACACGTCCGCTGTATGGCAGCATTTGAGATTGGCCTTGCGCGACGGTTCGCACACCTGAGGTGAGCGTCCGCGGCATCCGCACAGAGATATCAAAAACCGCTGTCGTGTCGCGGTAAGCCGCGATTGCCCGTCGAAAGCGATGTGTTCCGCACACCTGCTCTGTTCGAGTGATACAGACGCAGGATGTCATGGTCTGGCACAGGACCTGCTTTGTGTCACTGAATCGAAGCGTCGCTCTCGTGCGG
>JAPOLP010000260.1 GCA_029977045.1 Planctomycetota bacterium | reverse complement strand
GCCGGCTTTGTGGGCATCCCGCAGGGCGATCAGGATCGACTTGTTGTCCTTGTAAGCGCACGGTTGCAGGTGCGGACGCTGCGGCAGGAAGTTGCGGATATACTTGTAGCGGGCTGTGCGGACGCAGCGGAGATGGTCGACGGTTTCGTCGCAGCGGTTGCGAGCGGAGAAGATCGCATCTCGCGGCTGATAGTCCGTCGACAGGATGTCGCGAGCCTGCATCGACTTCGGCTGCGGGACGCCGGCGAGACCAAGTGACAAAGCAGCGATGTCGATGTGCTCGACGAGGTCTGTCCGCGTCTTGCCCGCAGCGATGCCCGGTCCGGCAATGACCAGCGGGACGTGGATGCCTTCCTCGTACATGAACTGCTTGCCGCGAGCGTGGCTGATTCCGTGGTCGGTCATGAACAGGACGATGGTTTTGTCGAGAACGCCATCGGCCTTCAGGCGATCGAGAATCTCGCCGACGACTCGGTCAGTCTCGCGGACGGTATCCAGATACGCGGCCCAGTCGTGCAGCAGCACGGGATCGCGTGGGTAGTACGGCGGCAGAACGACGTCCGATGTTTTCGTGCGGGTCCCAAAGGTCTGTTCGACCTTCGTCGCAAATCGTTCGGCGGATTCCTGCGTCCCGCCGCGCAGCTTGCCGCCGGGAAGCTGAATCTGAGTGAAGAACGGCTGCCCGTCTTTGCGAGTCGACCAGTCGACGTCGTCGTACATCGCCTTGTCCCACTCGAAGTTGTAGTCCGTCTTGCCGAAGCGGCCCTTGCGGACAGGCCAGCCGGTGATCGATGTGTGGTAACCGGCCTCGCGGAACAGCTCAGGAACGGGCCGGACTCCAGCAGGCAGACGAATCTTCTTCTCGCCGCGACCGCTGCGGTGATGGTGGGCTCCGATCGACGTCTGATACATCCCGGTAATGAATGCCGAGCGGCAGGTCGAGCAGACAGGAGCGGTCACGAAAGCCTGCGTGAACCGGGTGCCACGAGCGGCCAGTGCGTCGACGACGGGGGTTTCAATCAGCGTCTCGCCATAGCACGAAAAGTTGGCGGACATATCGTCGACGATGATCCAGACGATGTTGGGTCTGTCATCGGCGGCAGCCTGCAACGAGGCGCAAGAGAGAACTGTTGCCAGCAGTAGAGCCAGAAATCGAAAAGGCATCAGACGGAGACTCTGTTGAATGGAATCAGGAAAGGCCGAAGCGACGATCGCTTTGAGTGTGAGGCAGTATGGCCGGTCGCAAATGAGTATTCATCGCTTAGAAAGTTGCATCTCAGAACATCTGGCCGAAGTCGGCGGCCTCGAATGCGTTCTTGAAATGTTCGATCGTCGGCTGCTTTGCGTCGTCGGGCCAGACAACGGTGACGATGTCGAAGCGGGCTTTGTGTTCGAGGAGCTGGTTCTGTTTCAGCCAGAAGAACGCGGCCTTCGTCAGGTGCAGTTGCTTGCGGTGGTCGACGGCTTCGCCCGGTTGCGTTGTTGCTGCCGAGCGGCGGGTCTTGACCTCGACGAAGACGATGCACTCGCCGTCCAGGCAGATCAGGTCGAGTTCGCCCCAGCGGGTTTCATACTGCCGCGCGAGAATGCGGCAGCCTTTGCGTTTCAGGAACTTTGCCGCAGCGTTTTCGCCGCGGTCGCCGAACAGGCGGCGCAGGAATCCAGACGGTCGGCGATGGTCAGGACTGCTGGCCACGGTCAGTCTCTGCTGGCTGAAGAGCTGCTGATGCGAGGCCGCAAAACGAAAACGCGGCGGCCACTGCACTCAGGCTGTGACCGCCGCGTTTGATTTTCAAGTCTGCGTGGAAATCTGTTACGGCAGAACGAAGATGAGTGCCGTCGCTGCTCCACCCTGCGTCAGGGCACCGGTCACGCTGAAGGGCAGGACCGGGATCGAGTACGGGACGCAGTCGCCGGGTCGGTCGTTGCCGAGATCGTAGACCGTATGGCAGACGCTGTTGTCTTCGATCGCCATCTGATACGGCAGCGTTGGAATCGTCGCGAAGAAGCGGCCTGCCGAGATCGCCGGCTGGATATAGGCAATCTCGTTACCGTGGCGTTCGAGTTGCGGGTCCTCGAAGTACAGTGGGTTGTACTTAAGTGCCGGAGCCTCCCAGGAGTACGAGATCGGCTCCCAGCCTCGGCCGGCACCCATCGTCTGATTCATCTGCGGAACCTGAGAGAGCAGACGCAGGCCGCGAGCTTCGGGCAGTTCCTGTCGGGAGCCATCGCGGTCGACAGTTGGTGGTGCCGTCATGAGGTTTGGACCGACGAGAGCCCGCCAGACGTGCGGCTGCTGCTCGATCGTGTCGGCCAGCGTTTCTGGTTCAGGTTGGGCGTCGGGAGCTGGAAGGTCTTCCGCCTGCCATGCGACGGCCTGCTCGAACTGAAGTTTGCGAACGATCTCGACTTCGTCGATCAGCAGGTCAGCGTTCTGCTCGAACAGCGCCAGCGGGATTTCAGTTTCGGCTGCCGCTTCGGCGAATGCGTGTGCCATCTCAATCTGCCCCGCCTGCAGTTCCTTGCGGGCGCGAGCGATCAGTTTCTCGACTTCGACGCTGCCCAGCACAAACTCTTTGGGAGCGTTGTTCGCGGGCTCTTCCGCCGCGGGAACTGGCTGGCGGACGGCGAGCGCGGGGCCGCGTTGCGTGATCGGCGGTGCTGGCTCAAGCTGCTTCGGTGCTTCGAGCTGGCGCTGAGGCAGTGCTCGCGTGACCTTAGCCCGACCTCCATCAATGGATTCGATCAAATCGGCTGCCGTGGCTGGGATGGGTTCCAGCTTGATGTTCTCGTCAGAGGCAGGTGATTCAGGCTGAACCGCAACTGCTGGTCTTTCCCATGCCGGGTCGACGACATCGAAGAGGCTCTGCTGCCGGACGCGAGCCGGGACCGTTGTCGCCGGTTGTGGCGTTCGAGTTCGCCTGTTGAGCAGCGCTTCCAGGCTGGGAAGTTCGCCGGCATTGGCAATCGTCGGCAGGCTGAGCCCCGCCAGCAGTGCGGCGATCGCACACAGTCTGGTTCGCCTTGCGACCTGCAGCGAGCGGCCAGTAATCCATTCCCGGACAAGCGTTCGGATGAGCACGGTGACGATCTCCTGCTGGTCAGCCGGCGGCTCCCCAATCCCTGCAGGGAGCATCTGCCTGGCCGCACTGGCGGTATCTTCGTCACAAGGTGAACGCTAAATCGAGCACTAGAAATTCGACCGCTGTGACCGTCGCAGGCATGTACTGCGACTCAGCATTCCCAGATTACGCAACCGTTAACGTCTGACGGTCGATCAGGCGATGCTGCCATCAGCTGATGCCCCATCGTCTGCCGCGAGATCCATCTGTGGCAGCACGTTCGACGACGAACGTCCGGCTTTTTTCAGGTCCAGCCGAGTGGACTCGTCGCCCATCATCCGCGTTGGCGAATCGAGGGCCGACAGTGCGCTGAGATCAGAAAAGACACTGCTGTCTGTACTGTCGTCGGCGGTGAGATCGTCCGTAAAACGCAGTTCGTAGGAAGCGATGCGGATGCAGTCGCCGGGATTCAGCCGGTGGTATCCTGCAATCTTCTGGCCATTGACAGCGGTGCCGTTCTGGCTGCCGCAGTCTCCGACAAACCAGCCGCCTCGCAGCCAGACGATTTCCGCGTGATTTCGGCTGCACTTCGGATCGGAAACGATGATCCGATTGTGAGTCGAACGGCCAACGGTGACCCGCCGCTGAGACTTCAGGCGGTAGATGTCGCAGGAAGATCCGCCGGAGGAAACGACCAGGTACGAAGTTGTCGGTGTCGAAACAGAGCTGCTCATACGGAAACTGCGCGGTCAGAGGGCGATGACGTGTTCAGGTGGCAGAAGGGACCGTCAGAGCCTGCAATCGTTGGGCCGTTAAGCGTGGCTGGCTTGAGTCACCCTGAAACTGCCTGTATGTGATAGGAAGCAGTTCATATGCGCCTTAAAAGGCGAGCCCAACGGCAAGCGGGAAGCAGACGGGCGGGATTATGCACCGCAGAATGAAACACGCGCGGCGTTTTTTGACGCGAGGCTGGTCGATTCGCGGCGACGGCCCCCGTCAGGCAGTCTGGCGGGACTTTACGAAGCGGAACATGCCGATCAGCCAGGCTGTGGCGAAGACGGCGAAGCCGAACCCGCCCAGTGGTCCTGGCAGCAGCAGCCAGGCGAGCAGGCCGATCGCGAACGCTGTCCAGACGAGCGTCGGGCTGAACCAGCGGCCTGGCCCAAGCGTGCGGGTAGCGGCAATCAACGCTGCGGCGATGCCCAGCCACACGACCGTCCAGATGAGGCCGATGCCTCGATCCACAAGCTCGCGCGACTGGACTCGCAGTCCCAGCCTCGGTTGCCCGCTGACCTTGGAGAACGTCAGCCGGTAGCCGGTCGTCGGGACGTCGACGGGGAGACTCAGTCCGCCGACCTGAGTCCAGACGGGCGACGCAATGTCGTGTTCAGACGATGTTTCGCCAGGTTGCGTTTCAGATTGCTCAGCTGCCGCTGAATCCTTCGACAACCGCGACACATATGGAATCTTATTGAGAATCGGGACGCTGCGTCGGTCGCCAGCGACCGCATTGTTCTGGCCGAGTGCCCCATCATTGGGTGACGTTTTCTTGTCAGCAGCGGCTGTCCCGAAACCACCGATTCCGAAACCTCCCCCTCCAAACGCGCCGCCTCCGCCAAGGCCTCCGCTGACCGGACGTCCGAATCGAGACTGAAGACCTCGTGCCGGAACATTCTCTGCTGCCGGTGCCTTGGTTGCTCCCTGCTGATCGAAGAACGAATTCAGGCTGCTCAGGTTGTCGACGCTTTGCTGACGCTGCTGCACGCGGCTTTCTTTTTCCACGTTCGACTGTCTGCCGGCGGAGCGTTTGAGTTCGCTCTTACCCTTACTGGCACTTTCCGTTCGGAACCTGTCGGTGGCAGTCGCCGGTTTCGCGGGAGCCTGAATCGACAGACGATAGTCGAAGACGTCGTCTGAGCTGCGGCCTTCTGACAATGTCAGTCCTTTGGCTTTCTGCTGCTCGGAGAGCGTGATTCCGAGTGAGTCCGCGTCGATCGTGTTCAGGACGCCGTCGCCATTGAGATCCTCGCCAGCATCAAGCACGCCGTTGCGATTGATGTCTTCGCTGAGGGCCTGCACGCCAACTGCCGAGTTCCCAAACAGCAGAGCCCGGTTGTTGTAATTGACGCTTGTGCGACTCTGGTCAGCAGCGTTGCCGGAAACAATTCCCTGACCGTACTCGCCACCAGCCGCCAGCGAGTCGATCTGTGGCTGGTTGTCAGCGAGCTGCTGCTGGACCTGCTCGAACTGCTGTCGCAGTTCTTCTGACTGCAGGCCGTCGCGGAAGTTATGCACAGCCAGGCCAAGCTGCTTCAGATTGTTCGCGGCGACGTTCTGCGAACGACGCGAGTATTCGCCGCTGGTCGTCACGCTCAGCAGCGCACTCAGGTCGGAGAGCTGTGACTTCAGATACGCCTCGGCGGTGTCGCTGCTCTTCGCGATGTTGACGTTCGTGCGATCGCCGTCGTCAATCAGCAGAGCGTCGGTGTCGCGCGGCAGCCAGACGTTCCACAGAGTTCGAGCGACCGGGATGCCGTACTCGGCGCTTTCGTTCGGCGTGATGACGTGCGGTGCCGGCAGATCAAGTTCGTCGCGTCGCAACGCGAGCCCTGACGGCAGGTCGCGTTCAAACTTCCCGGCGAAGACCAGCTTCACGGCAAACGACACGTCGGCGTTGCTCGTCTTGGGCAGCGGCACCAGGTGCACAGGCTGACCTTCGAGTTCCGTCAGCACGGGCCTCGATGGCTGATCCTTCACGAACAGCGAAAGCAGCCGCGATTCAGCAGGCAGCCGCACGCCCAGAAACTGTCGACGCAGGTTTCTGATTGTGTAAACCGCCTGGCCGCGCCATGTGCCGTCCTCGTGAACGACGAGCGTCAGGTCGGCGACGTTGACCGACGCCGCGGCACCGACCGTCTGCTGAAACCGCCGGACAGTCCAGGAGGGGGCTTTCGCGACGTCGCGGACACGCAGGATTTCGGTTGCCTGATCGGTCAGGTGTGTCCCGATCTGGATCGGCAGATCGTCAACGATGACGGCCTCAACGCTGTTGTCGTGCTGGCCAGCAAGCTGTCCCTGCGACTGGTTGACGAGGATCGAGTACAGCCGCTGTGGTTCGACCTTGCTGAAGCCGGCGGCGTCGCCGAACTCGTCAAACTGCGGTTGTTCGAAACGCACGACTGGCGTTTCAACTTTCGTCGTCGCTGGCGGCAGTGTCGCTGTCGCCAGAGCGAAGTAGCGGTCCCGCACGGCATCGTTGAGCTGAATCATCCAGCGGAGTTCGCCGCCGACTTTCTCGCTGGTCACGCTGCGGATCGAATCGCCTTCGACATTGAGCCGGTTTTCGAGTGACTGCGGCGTCAGGAAGAAGAGCTGGTCGGTTGCCGCCGCGTCGATCTTCCAGTTCAGCGCCAGCGAGTAGTCCAGAAACGTGTCAGCGACCGTCGTCACAACAACGGCGTCGGCACTGAGCCGAGGCTGAGCCTGCACGATTTCAAAGCTGATGACGCCGGCTTCCTCGTCCGTCGACTGAAACGCGTACTGCACTGGCCGCGGCTGCTTGTTGCGGATGTCGCCGGGCAGCCGGTTCGGATCGACCTGCTCCCAGCCCGTCAGATCGCTGGCCGTTGCCGAGTACGCGTCGTCGATCCAGACGCCAGCCCACATCGTGCGGCGAGTCATGCCGAGCGGAAACGGCGGGATGGCTTCGACAATCAGATCGCGCGGATCCTTCGTCGTCCGTCCGGTGATGATGACCTCGACGTTCCCAATCTGAGGATCGGCGAACTCAACGGTCAGCGACCGCGGCGAGACGCCGTCGGATTCCGTGACGTACCAGTCGGCCAGAGCTGTTGCCTGCACGCTGAGCGGCAGGTAGCCGTCGATCAGTTCAAACGTCAGTGCCGGGCGGGGAGCACCTTTCAGAGTCGCGACCATCCGCGTGCCGAGCTGCACCTTGCGGCGCTGAATTACGATGGCGTGCTCGACACGCGCCGTCGATTCGGCCTGTCGGCGAGCGGCGACGAACTGCAGTGAGAACGGCCTGGCCGCGTAACGCCAGGCGAGTTGCTGTGTCGCTGTTCCCGGTGGCGAGTTTGCCTGCTGGCCGATCTCGATCTGCCGCAGGCCGTCGGTCTGGCCGGCTCGCAGACTGAAGCTGTCCGTGGCCGCGACAACAATCGTGCCGGAATCGCGAGTGACATCGAGCGGCGCGACGGTCGGCAGCGAAATCGAGGTTTCATCCTCGGTGACCGACTCGGCGACAAACAACTGAGCGTCGACTTGAGTCTGCCCGCTGACTGGCGGGTTGAAGAAGACACGCAGCCGTCGCTGGCCGTCGACGTCGTTCGATTCCCAGCCGGACAGTTGCGGTCCCGAGAGGCTGCGAACCTTCAGGCCTTCCGGTACGG
>JAPOLP010000550.1 GCA_029977045.1 Planctomycetota bacterium | reverse complement strand
GAGCGGTCCTGCTGGAACGCCAGCACTGAGACCAATCGGCGGAAGCTGCGGACTGCGGGAATCTGGCTTCAATTGCCATTCGGCGAGGCGAACACTCGGTCGCCGCCCGTTTCCTCTTCCGCGCCTGGTGGCTTCATCGCAGTACAGGCAACTGGTACTCAGCCGCCCAGAACCTGCTCACGCTGAGCGATGTGCTGCTCGACCTGAACCGCACTCGCTTCGCCACCCGCTGCCTGGACCGGGCAAAAGCACTCTTCGATCGAGCAGGAGCCGTCACGGAACGGAGTCAAACATCCGCACAGGCAATGCGGCTGCGGCGAACCATCGAACTCAGCCGCAGCAACCCTCTGCTGAATTGACCTCGCCGACCGCTGGCCGTAACAGGCCCTGCGCTGCTACGGCACCGCGTTTGAAGATGCTTTCCGTCGAAAATGCCGAAACTCGCAAAGCGAGGCCCGGTTGTGAATCTCGCCAAATCGCATCTTGCATGCTGGTTCTGCCGTGCCCGACAGAACTACTCGAACTTGTAGGGCGTCAGTCCCTGCTCGGCAGCAAACGGCAGCGTCGTGATCAGGAAGCGTTTCTTGTCCTGCTGGATCACCAGACATAGCTGCTCACGCTGCGGAGCATCGAAGATCGTCTTGATGCCGGCGAGGCCGGTGTCGTTCATTGTGAACGTGTTCGGCATGTTCTTCGTGTAACCGCTCGCCTTCAACGCGTCGCCGTCGATGTAATGGTCGACCTTGCACTCGTCGGCGATGTACGCAAACGCGTCCTGCAGTGGCGTTCGCCCGAACTCCATGTCGATCTTCATCTTCAGCCGGTCAAGTACCAGTTCCGGCAGATTCGGATCAGCCGACTGCGTCTTCGTCGGCGCGACAGGCTGAGCGTTGAAGTCCGTCCGCGTCGACTCGTCCCAGGCCAGCAAAGCACCGAGTGCCAGGTTCGGCGCGGCTCGTTCCGGCAGACTGGTCGTCAACTGAGCGAACCGGCTGCCGACGCCCACCTTTGACGACTTCGCAAAGACCTGCGTCATCGCTGGAAAACGTCCGATCACTTTTCGCGGCCCCATCACCTGCGGATTCATCTTCTCAACCATGCCGAGGACGTCGAACGGCAACTGCTTGACCTTTCCGCGTACCGCATCGCTGAGCTGCACTTCGCGAAGCAGCGTCGTGTTCCGCAGCAGCATATCGGAATGAAACTGCTTGTCGCCGAAATGCATGCTCCACGCGACGCAGTCGATGTCGTCCGGATTGAAGAATGCCAGTGAGTTGCGCACGAACGCTTCCACTTCCTGCCCGAAGACTGTCTGACCGCGCAGAAATGCGTCGATCGTTCGCGGCTCGAACACGAGCGTCAGATGCCGATCGACATCGGTCGACGGCAGCAGTGCGTCGATTCCATCTGACTGTGGATTCGGAAACTCGACCGACCGAGCCATGTCCTCAGCGAAGTTCGCCGGTCCAATCGCGATCGTCCGCAGATCATTCGGCTTGATCAGGAAACAGCGATCCTCAGCCTCGTTGATGTAGACCGGATAGCCGAACGTCTCGACAAGCTCACCACCGAACGCAGTGATCAGCTCCGACTTCTTCGCGTCGGCAACGAGCCGCACGACGACAGCAGTCTCGGGCATCTCACCTACGGGTCCCGGAAGAATGCCAATCAGAGCGTGCTCGATCTGAGCCGGTTCAAAGCGGCAGACTTCCTTGATTTTGTCCTCGGCCCACGTGCCGAACGGACCGAGGCAATAGCGAATCTCTTCGCCGTGACTGCCCGCCTTCCACAGCTCGGCTGGGCGGATACTGACCATCATCCGTGTTCCCAGCGGCAGAAAGTTCGATGAGATCGGCTCGCCCGATGTCGGACTCGACGACTTCGCGTCTTCGGTCGCCTGTTTCAGTTCCTCGTGCTTCGCGCGAGCTTCCTCGTCGACCTTCGGCTTCTCCATCGCGGCCAGACGAGCATCTTCCTTCGCCTTGTAATCAGAGACGGCGTACACGCCGCCGCCCACGAGAATCGCCGTCGCCAGACCGGCAAGAATCGCGAAGTTACGACGTTTCGCGCTCTTCCGTTTCAGCTCCTTCAGTCGAGCCGCCCCGCCTTCGAGATCGGTCCCGATCGGCAGCGGCGCAGCCCCGACTCCAACGGTTGGAAACTGTCCGACTGGAGCCGCCTGCGGATCAAACGTCGGTTGCGGAGCGACCGCTGGCCCCGGCTGAGGCGTCACTGGAGCAGTGTCAGGCACCCACTGAGCCGCCACGCCAGCCACGGGCTGGGCTCCTTGAGCTGCCTGCGCCGGCTGAGCGAGTTCCAGTTGCACTTCGTCTTCCTGAGACGCAGCCGGAACGGACCGCTGCAGCACGAAGACGTTGCCGCACTGCGGGCACTTCCCCTTCTTGCCGAGCTTGCTCTCGTCGCGAAGTTTCAGGCCCTTGTTGCATTCCGGACAGCGAACAACCAACTGACTCATCTCACCGACCCATGCGTCAGGGTGCGGGAACCGCACCGAAAGAACGATCCGGCGCGCCGAAACGCGCCGTCAGAAGACCGCTCATCCTAAGCCGCTGATCGCAAGGCCGCCAGACCCGAACGAGCCTACTTGCCGCCGACAATCTGCACCTGGACCGGCGAGCCCTCGACGTCTTCCAGAGTCGCCCGAAGTGGAACCGTCCGCTCGGCTAACGAAACCGCCAGCGTGACTCGATGCTGGCCCGGCTAAAGCGACAAACGCATCCGACCTGACGCCTCAATAGGCGCCCCGCCAAGCCACGCGGTCACTCCCTGAGCATCGTTCAGGACGAGATCGACGTCACCGGCCGTCCCGACTTCGACGTCGAAACGGACGATCGCCAGTCCCGTCGCTTCCTTCTGGAACGGTCCTTTGAACGGAATCTGCGGCTGATCAAGAAGCGGCAGCTCGCCGCTCACGCGGCTGTAAGTTGAGACCCACTGAAACGCGGGATCGTCCTGAGCCACCGACCCGAGCCGCGTACGCCGCATCACGAACTGCGCGTCGTCGGTCGGCAGCAGCACCTGCCAGCGTCGCACGACACGTTCACGGCCAACTGTAATGCCGCCGACCTTGCCGAGCTCCGACAGAAACGCGACCAGGTCGACGATCTCGGCCCGCGTCAGTTTCTCGGTCAGGCCAGCCGGCATCAGCGACGCCCCATCGACCTGCTCCTCGATCGACTTCAGAGCGATTGCCGTTTCACGGTCTTCCGCGTCGCGCAGAATCAGCTCGGTATCCGTCTGCCGCACTTTGACGCCCGACGCCGTCTTGCCGTCCTCGGTGACGACGATGATCGTGTTGTAACCTTCCTTGACCTTCGCACCCGGATCGAACAGCGACTGCACGATGTAGTCGACTGGAGCACTGCCACCGATGCTCGCCAGATCCGGCCCGACACGTCCACCGGCTCCGCCAACCGCGTGACACTTCAGGCACGACAGATCAGCCCGCCGGTAAATCGCCTCGCCACGAACCGCGTCGCCACCACTCGCCACTTCGGCTACCAGAGCAGCCATTTCTTCAGGCGTCAGTTTCGTCGCTCCGGATTGAATATCGCCCGCTGCCGAGAACGCCAGCTTCAGATCGTCCAGCTTGCGACCCGACGAATCGATCACGCGCACCGCCACCTTGGCGATATCGCCTGGCAGCTTCTGATTCTTCAGTGCCCGAGCCAGCGCGCCCGGCCCGCCCTGCCGACCAAGCAGCGTCGCGATCACGCGTGACGGATCGTCGCCAGCGGCGGACGACTGCAGCGTCGCCACCAGACTTCGAGCCCCCGCGTTCAGATCGACCGCAGCCAGGCCAAGCACAGCAGCTTCGCGAATCGCAAACGGATGGTCCTTCCCACTCAGCTCATTCAACGCCGGCACTGCGTCGCCACCCTTCAACGCGGCCAGTCCGCCAATCGCTGCTGCTCGAATCCCAACGGGTTCGTCGTCCGACCGAGCCAGCGACTCGAGCGTTCCTGCGTGACGCGTCACTTTCCAGACACCCGCCGCCTCAACCGCTGCTGCCCGCACCGGCTCAGGCTGGTCCTTGCCCAGAAGTCCGTCGAGAGCCGTCAGGTCGCCAGTCGGTACGAGGTTTCTTGTCCGAGACTGAGCCACGAGCGATCTCAGCAGCGCGTTCTTCTGAGCCTGATCCGTCTCAGCCGCCGCCACCTCGACCAGCTCCGCAAACTGAGCCGCGTTACCGCGAGCGACGACGAAATCAACCGCCGCATTCCAGCGCTGCCCGACCAGCTCGTCTGTCTTGAGCAGATCAACAAGCCGTGGCACGACGGACGGCGAGCCGACCGCCATCAGCGCAAAGGTCGCCTTGGTCGCGTCGCCGCCGAAATCAAATTTGCCCTGCTCCACCAGCGGCAGCCAGGCATCGCGAGTTTCCCAGGCGGTCAGCCAGAGTGCGTAATCAAGAAATTGATCGACCGGCTGATGCAGCGCCGCCAGAGCCGCATCGACGGCCTCAGCTGACTGCACGTCCGCCAGTACGCGAGCCGCTTCCAGCCGAACACGCGGATGTTCGTCGCCAGCCAGGGCAGCCAGTCGTTCAACGGCGTCCGGCACCCGAGTCCGCCAGTGCTTCAACACGCGAACAGCTGCCGCCCGCACGCGACCGTCCTTTGCAGCCAGCAGCGAGTTCAGCAGCTCGACGTTCGGTTCATCGAACGCCTGATAAACCCACAGTGCTTCGAGCCGCAGCTTCTC
>JAPOLP010001034.1 GCA_029977045.1 Planctomycetota bacterium | reverse complement strand
AGGGTCTCGGTCAACAAACTTTGTAGCCGGCTCACGATCCATGATTGCTCATCAATGGTTGACGGAAACGCGATGGCGAGGGGTGCGATGTCGTAGTTGTTGATCTGCGGTATTGACGATCCTGAGCCAAGTTCTCGCATGTCGACGTTGAGGAAATAGAAGAACAAGAACTCTGGCAGGACGCGATCAGATGGGATCACGCCCATGATGTTCAGGTCCGCGCAAATTGGAGCGCCGGTCAGCTTCTTCTTGTTCGTCAGGATCGCGCCACCTCTTTTCGGAAAGATCGTCGTCCCTACTGGAAACGTTGCGTTCTTGCCGATGTCATCCTTGTTGAGAAAACGCGTCGAAGTGACGACTTCGTCTTCGTTGCCATCACACGTCATGTCTGCAACTTTGACGTACGGAAAGTCTCCCGCCGGCTTCTCCAGTGCTTTCTTGACGGTTGTGCCGCTTTTGAGCGTGCAGGAATCGCCGATCGTCGTGTCGATCCAGCCGTCGCCGCGTTGGGTGAAGACGGCGTTGAGGTGGCTTTCAAACAGAGCGTGGGCGTTCTGCAGGTTCTGTTCGGCGTTGGCTCGGGCGGTGGCGATGCCGGCAAACGCTTCGTCCAGAATCCCCACAATCCGCCGCTGCTCGGGAAGCTCTGGAATCGGTATCGGGAAATCGGCAATGTCTGCCTTTCCAAATCCCGCTTGCGCCGATCTTGTTACCGCAACGCTTGCCAGCGGCTGCTGAAACAGGCTCGAAGTCAGATAGTAGTAGAAGAAGTCGCGATCGAGACGGCTCACGTCGGGAATGGTTTTTATGAGTGCGACGTTATACGCACCGCTCTTGCCGCGATGGATCTGTCCGACAGACGCGCCGTAGCGACCGATCATCACGTCATCTTCAGAGCAGATTCTGTTCTTGGCTGATTCCGGAATGAAAACGGCCTTCTCGTCGGACGTGAAATCTCGAATCTGAAGCAGGCGGACGTAGCCGTTCTCACAAGTCTTGATGAATTGCGATTTGGGAGGTTGTGATCCTCCTTGAAAGTCACAAACGTCGCCGAGCTTTTCAGTGGTCCAATCAATCGTCACAGCAGCCCCCGGATTGTCGTCAGGACTTCGGCGCTCTCGGCGTCCAGTGCCTCGATCTCGTCCATGATCTCCTGCGGGCTGCGGCGGACGACTTCCTCGCCGCTGTTCGGGTTCTTGACCGACAGGTCGAACGTTGTCTGATCGATCGATTCGGCATCGACGCTCCAGGACTTGTCCGAGTCGGCGAACGTCTGCTGCAGCGTGACGAACCCGGCCTGGTCGTCGTCGGTCAGCGTGTTCGTGTGAATGATGTTCGGTGCTTGAACCCGTGCAGGTACGGGAAGAGCTAATCGTTGACGAAGTCCCGCAGATCGTCGCCCGTCAGCGCCCGGTTGTGATCGATCTGCCCGTCGCTGCCCGTCGGAGCGGCCCACTGCTCCCAGCGGTAAGGCTCGTCCAGAATGAAGCGGTAGGACTTCCCGTCCAGCGCCGCCTCGTCCGCCCGATCCTGCTCCAGCCCGTCCAGATACTTGAGAAACAGCAGCCACGACGTCTGCTCGGTGTAGTCCAGCTCGGCCGTACAACCGGCCTCTTTCCACAGCACGTCAGCACGTCGTCGATGTTCTTGAAGGCTTGTTCAAAACATGGGCGCGGAGCGATTTCAGCAGAGGTGCGTCAGGGAAGTCAGTCGGTGAGCGGCAGCAGGGCCAGACAGAGTGCCGACTTGTACCGTACCGATCGAGCCGCCGAAACGCACCGGCCCGACAACGCCAACCGACAGCTCGTATGGTTCGTTGGTCCCCGTCAAACGCCTGTCATTGGCGCTTTACGACTCATCCAGTAGGCCCGGGGCAGGCTGAGCGTGCCGTTCCTGCGGGGGGTCGCAAAGTCCTCGTGATCTATTCGGCATTGTCATCCAGCCCGTGCGAACGCAGCTTCTGGCGGAGCGTTGCACGGTGGAGGCCGAGTAGCCGGGCGGCGGCGGCTCGGTTACCGCGGCAGTGGTTGAGAGCCGCGATCAGCAGTGTCGGCTCGATCGTCTGCAGGAAATCATCGAACAGCGACGCTTCGGCGTCGTCTCCGTCGAACTGGCTGAGCCGGTCTTCGATCCAGCGCGTCGTTTCGCGCAGCAGAGGTTCGCTTGCTGACAGGCTTCGACCACCGGCAGTGACTTCAGGAGCCGGCAGATCAACTGGCTCGATCGTCGAACTGCCGGTCATCAGAGCCGCGTGTTCGACGGCGTTGCGGAGTTCCCTGACGTTACCTGGCCACGATCGCGCGGACAGTTCACACAGGGCCGCTGGCGAGAACTCTCTCGCCGCGCTACCAGCAGTCGCTCGCTGCAGAAAATGGCGGGCGAGTTCCGGGATGTCCTCGCCACGTGTGCGCAGCGGGGGCAGATCGATTGAGACGACTCCCAGGCGGAAGAACAAATCTTCGCGGAACTCGCCGGATGCGATCAGCGGGCCGAGTTCGCGGCTGGTGACGGCGAGGACGCGAACATCGACAGTCTTCGTCGAGCTGGCACCGACGGGCAGGATCTCCTGACGCT
>JAPOLP010000111.1 GCA_029977045.1 Planctomycetota bacterium | reverse complement strand
CCGGCAGGCCGTCTTCCTCAACGGCGACATCGTCACGATGGAGACGTTCCAGCCGAAGCTGAAGGCTAAGCTCGACGTGAAGCCGCGACCCGAGGACAAAGTCGTCGTCGTCAAGAGCCGCAAGGACACTCCGTACTCACAGTGGATCGCTGTCACGTCGCGGATCGAAGACGCTGGCGGGATCGTCACTCTCCAGCTTGAAGAAGAGCAGACGGTGGCGGTCCCATGAAAATCAAACGCAAGACATCGCGAGCCGAAGTGCCCAGCATGGCGATGGGCGATATCGCCTTTAACCTGCTGATCTTCTTTGTAATCCTCGCGCGAGCTCAGGACGACAGCCATCTGCAGTGGACTCCGGCCAAAGCAGCGAACATCGAAGCAGCCGGCCACTCGAAGGTCAGCATCGTCGTCGACAAGGACAACAAACTGTATCTCAACGGTGGCGAGATCGGCGTCGGCCAGCTTGCCGGTGCAATTCAGGACGAACTCGGCAACGCGCCCGCCGGTGAGAGAGTCGTCCTGCTGAAAGTTCACCAGGAAATCCTGGCTCAGCGTTTCGAGCCGGTCATTGAAGCCATCAGCGAGGCCGGCGGCGACCTCGTGCATATCGTCGAAGACGAACAGAAGAAATAAGACAGACGACAACTCAATCAGAGTGGCTGAGCGGGCAGAGTCTTGCCCTCGCGGTCACTCAATAGTTCCCTCTCCCCCGCGATCGGCCAGCGAATGCAGGCTCGACAAAGGTGCGGGGGGAGAGGGTCAGGGAGAGGGGGCTCATTGAACGTGTCCCCCTCACCCCGGCCCTCTTCCCCGAATCTATGTCAGTCCCGCGAGTGCAAGCCAATCTCGGGGGAGAGGGAGCAGACTGATGCGGGAGCCACTCATGGATCAGACACGCAAACAACTTGAAGACCAGCCGCAGCCGGCAACCGGCATTGCTGGTGACATGAAACGTCTGCATGGGGACGCGTCGGCGACCGCTGCGGAACTCCGCGAGTTCGTCGCGACACTGAAAGGCCGCAGCCCGGCGGAAGTGCTCGGCGCCATCGGCGAAAGCAGCCTGTTCCAGGGCATCGTGCAGGCGACGGTTGGCTGTGTCGTTCTGTTGGTCGTGTTCACCGTCGTCCCGTATCTGTGGTACGGCCCGGCAGAAGCCTCGACGCCGGATGCCGAAGCCAGTGTCGCCACCGCTGCCGAACCTGCTGCGACAGCGACTCCCGATGCCGCAGTTGCCGATGCGAACGCTGCCGAGTCACCAGCAGCCGCCGAAGCTGGCTCGGACGTTGAGAAAGCGGCCAAGGCGATGGGCATTGATGAAACTCGCCAGGCGGATCCGAAGTCCAACCCCCTCGACAAGAACCTCGACAGCCTGCTGGACGGCGTTGAGTAGCACGGGCGTTGCCGGAACGGCGCAGAGCTTGTTGCGGCCTACTGACTACTGCCAACTCACGATTCCCCTTCAATGGTTAACCGCCTCACATCATCTCCCGCCTTCAAAAACGCTGCGTCTCCGGCGGCGGCGTGGTTGTTGTGCGCGATGGACTGGATGTGGTGGCAGACGGCTCCGGTGTGGGCGTCGGGGATCGTGTTCGCTGCAATTGCGATCTTCTCGGCCTGGCACATTCTGAAAGCGTCGAAGGGCCGTCGCGCTAAACCGGTTCAATTTGCGGCGGTGCTGAGCATCGCGTTCTTTCCATTGTGGACGTTCGCGGTGTTCTCGCTCGACTGCCTGGAACTCGCCGGGCCGCGGGTCTGGTGTGCTCGAATGGGAACCGCGACGGCGTACTTTGGCGGGCTGGCTTGGGTGATCTGGCTGATCGAGAAGGCGGCTCGCGAGTTCGACCTCAAACGCTTCGAGCAGCGGCACAAGACCGATGGCGATTCGATTCTCGCCGCAGTGCTGCATGGAAAGGACCTCGACCATACCCCGATTGAACGAACCGCCAATCCGCTCGACCCGGAAGCCTGGTATTACGGGAAGAAGTCGAAGCGGCTGAATCAGTCGCTGGCGGCGTTCATGAGTTACTCGCTGGTCTTCTTCGTCGCCTTTCTGATCATCACGCAGATGGGCGGCTGCCAGGAGATCTACGAGATGCCGGCTGGTGGCGGCGAGCAGCAGCAGATCGCTCAGCAGGTCCAGGTGCAGAAGATCATCCGCAAGAAATTCGTGGTGAATCCGTTCGCGGCGATCAGCTTCAAAGTGCCGCCGATCGACGAGATCAAACTGCAGCTCAACGAAATTACCAAGCACGCCTACACGGTCGGCTATGGCCAGGGAGCCGGGGCCGGATTCGCGGGCGGCACGAAGCTCGGCAAGGTGCGGTTCATCCGGCTCGAATACCAGGGCGGCGACTGGGATCAGGACTTCGGTATCGGTGCCGACGTCAACATGCTCATCGAGTACGGCATCCGCACTCAGCAGAAGGTCGAGAAGGTCACCGAGTCACGCACGGTCGGGGAACTCAACAACTTCCCGATCGGCAAGAGCCCGCCGTTCGTCTACATGACAGGCCAGCGGAGCATTCAGCTCTCGAAGTCGGAGATCAAAACGCTGCGGGAATTCATCCTCGACAAGCACGGGATGCTGTTTGCGGATAACGGCGGCAGTCGCGGCTGGCACAGCCAGTTCCTCGCCGTGATGAATCAGGTCCTGCCGAACGTGCGTCCGACACCGATCCCGCTCGACGATCAGATTCACCGCATCCCGTATCAGATCCCGTTTCTGCCATACGTCGCTCCGCACGGCGGAAAAGAGGCGCTGGGTTGGCGCGTCGATGGCCGGCTGGTCTGTTATTACCACCCTGGCGATATCGGCGATGCCTGGACCGACGACCATTCGGGCGTCTCGCCGGAGATCTGGGAAGCCTGCTACCAGCTTGGAACCAACGTGATTTTCTACGCTCACACGGAGTACGCGAAATGGCTCGCCGCACGACAGCAAACGGACTGACCTGCCTTCTTGCCGGCCTGATCGCGAGCTTCGTTCTGCTGACGGCGCTCGACGCCAGCGCCGCGCAGCTCGACGAAATGTCGCTCGAACGCTGGGCGAAGCTGCGAGAGGTCGAGCGATACCAGCTCAACATTGCCGAGAAGTACTACCGCGAGAAGAACTACAAGGTCGCGGCCAGCGAGTATGAAAAGTTCCTCTCGCTGTACGAGACCAGCGAAGGGGCTCCGTATTCGCTGATGAAGTGGAGTCTCTGCATGGTGCAGCAGAAGAAGGTCAACACGGCGATCAAGGAAGGCTTTCAGTCGGTTATCGATTACTGGCCGGAGTCGCCCGAAGCCGTTTCGTCGGCGTACTTCATCGGCAACGCCTTGAAGGACATGGGCGAAACCCGGAAGGCGAAGAAGGCGTACAACGAGCTTGTCGAAGACCACCCGAAGGAACTGGTCACTGTGTACGCACTCGTCGACCTCGCCGATCTGGCGTCGATCGACAACGACGTCGACACGCAGGTTGACGCCTGGAAGAAGCTCACCTTCGACGTCGAACGCAACCGCGAATCGCAGAACCACTGCGTGCGAGCGTCGCAGCTGCTGGCGACTCACTGTTTCGCGAACTCAAAATTCAACGACGGCGTGCAGGCACTCGCGACGACGTACGATGCCGCTCAGTTGCCTGGCCAGGTTCTGGCTTACGCTCGAACGCCGATCACTCAGTTGACGGGCGAAGCCGACACGCGGACTCAGGGCGAGAAGCTTGCCGATCAGGGCGTCACCTGGGCGAAGCAGCAGATTCCGGCGGGCTCGACTGAGGACGAAACGAAGCTCGCAAAGAGTTGCTGGTACGTCGTCGCCGATCTGTATGCGGCGTCGCGGCGACCGGACAAAGTCGTCGAAACGTACGACGCGATCGGCAAGAAATTCGGCACGGACGACGAGACTCGCGGACGCCTCGCTGGCTGGCTGAAAACTCAGAAGGAGTATGACAAGGCCCGCATCGAGTACGCAAAGTTCGAGAACCAGGTCGAGGGCAACAATCAGATCGCGTACAGCTTCCGCGAGGAACGCAAGTGGGATCAGGCCGTCTCGGCTTACCAGCGAAACCTGACGCTCGACGAAGAGAACCAGGTCAAGTGGAACGATCTGATCGCGACGACCTATCGCGACGGCGGCAAGCCTGACCAGGCGATCGCGGTTTACGACGGCCTGCGAACCAGCGATGTCGACAACACCGAACGCTGGATGTGGCAGATCGCTTACACGCACCACCACTACACGAAGAAGTACAAGGACGCGATCGGCTGGTACCGCCAGTGCAGCAACTTCCCCAGCAACTATCAGCAGATGGCGGACTGCCATCGGCGGATGAAGGAATACAAAGAGGCGATCATTCTGTACGGCCAGATTCTCGGCGGCTCCGAGGGCACGGCCCCCTGGGCTCTGCTGCAGATCGGCCTGACGCATGAAGACGCCGGCGAGAAAGAGAAAGCCATCCAAGCGTTTCAGCAGGTCTGCAAACGCTTCCCCAAAGACGGTCACGCCAGCCAGGCTCACGCCCGGCTGCAGGACAAATATGGGATCACCGTCACTCTGGGTGGTGCGAAGGACGAGTAGGCTCTGGTCCGCCCCTGCGACTGCCGCCTCCGCGGACTTATGGGAATCTGCAAACAGAGATTGATAAATCAACGAACGAAAATACGATCGTCGCGGTTAACCGCAGTTGGCATCGCCTTCTGGCTGTTCGGCAGCCCTCGACGGGGGCCGAAATAGTGAAACCTGCCAGGTAATTGCCGACTAACGCCGCGTTTTCTTCCGACAGTGGGGGTTCAGGACTGTGAAAACACGTTCGATGCGACTGTTTCTGGGTGCCGTACTGACGGCTGGGCTGACCTCTGGAACGCAGGCCGCAGAGCTGACTGCCTCGGGAGCCAGCGGGACTGCGTTGAGCCAGACGCTCAACAAAGAAAACGCGGAGCTGAAGATCGAACTCAAGCCGGTCGACCTGGTCGATGACATGGCTTACCTCCGCAGGGTGTCGGTGGACCTGATCGGGCGGATCCCCAGCCACGGCGAAATCCAGGAGTACATGGCCTGGGCACCGGCGGAACGCCGCTCGAAGATCGTCGACAAGCTGATGGCCGATCCGCGCTTCGTCGACCGCTGGACAACCTTCTTCGCCGACATGCTGCGTCTGCGGTCGAACTCGCCGGGCGGAGCCGCCGCTCTGGCCTTCGTTCATCAGGCTCTGCAGGACGACATGCCATACGACGAACTGGCGAAGCGATTCATCTCGGCGAACGGAAAAGCCGGAGCTGTCCCGGAAGTCGCCTACGTCCTCGGTGACAATGCCGATCCGATGGCGCTCGCCGGTGCGACCGCTCAGGTCTTCATGGGGCTCCGCATTTCGTGTGCTCAGTGCCACGACCATCCGTTCGACAAGTGGACTCGCCAGGACTTCTATGGCTTCGCCGCCTACTTCGGAAAGACCCGGCGTTACGAGAACGACTTCACCAACACGGTCTACACGCAGGAAGTCACTGCGAATTCGGTTCTGTGGCCGCCGCAGGGCGACGCTCCCGACGCCGAACGCAAGCCGGTCGATCCGAAGTTTCTGGTCGGCCTGATTGAAGCCAGCGCAACGCCGGACTTCATCTCCCGCCTGGATGGCAAGCGTCAGACGGAAGCGGAACTCGCAGAAGCCGCTTTGGCTGCAACAGAAAAAGCAGACTCAATTGATGACCTGCTGCTCGACGCGGCTGACAAAGCCGTCAAGGCGTCGAAGGGCCGAGGCAAATCAGCGTTCGACATCGTCTCCGAAGCAAAGAAGGACCGCGAAGCGATCGATCTGGACGCGGCAATGAACAAGGCCAGCGAAAGCCGCATGGCACTCGCCGACCTGATCGCCAATCCGAGAAACCGATACTTTGCTCGCTGCTTTGTCAATCGCGTCTGGTCCGACCTGGTCGGTCGAGGCTTCGTCGAACCGATCGACGACTTCTCAGAAGCGAACGCTCCGACGCACCCGCAGACACTTGACTTCCTGGCCAACGAATTTGTCGCCGGCGGATTTCAGTTCAAGCCGCTGATCAAGATGGTCGTCACCAGCGAGCCTTACCAGCGTGGTCAGGCCGTCGGAATGCCGGAGCTGGATCAGGAAGAACTGCGAGCCGCGTTTCTGGCCTCTCCCGCTCGCCGGATGCTCAGCGAAGTCATGTACGACTCGATCATCACTGCTGGACACCTCTTTGAGTACAAGCACCCGCAGGGCGCGAACATGAAGACGGTGACCGACCGCGTTCGCGTTGCCGTGCCGCGTGAGGGCGAGGAACTCGCTGCCGTGCCGCAGGACCTTGCCGCCGCCGCTGGCCAGGGAGCCGCAATGAAGCGTCAGATGGCCGGCCAGCCCGAGATGCGGCGTCCCGGTTACAACCTCGAAGCCGGCATCGAACTCGACTTCGACGCCGTGCTCAAGAAGGCAAAGGAAGAAGCGACCGAAGCCGTGCAGGTCGAAAAGATGGTCGTCAAATCGTCCGAAGAACTCGAAGCCGAGCGGATGCTGACCGACACCAGCAATCGCCGTCGCTTCCGCTACGTCTATCAAACAGTCGAACGGACCTTTGACGACAACCCGATGTTCGGATCGTCGTTCCGTATGGCGTCGCCCGCGAATCCTGAGCACTTCATCCGCATCTTCGGCCAGACGGACCGGACTCAGGTCGGCGACACTCGCGATCATGCTCCCAGCATGAGGCAGGCACTGATGATGCTGAACGGCAAGATGACTCACGAAGCGTCGCGAGTCGGGCCGTTCGAGCCTATGCACAAGCTGCTGGCTGGCGAGAAACCGCAGATCGACAAGGCGATCGAACTGGCCTATCTCGAAATCCTGACGCGTAAGCCACAGGCCGACGAAGTTGACCTCGCGAAGTCGATCGTCGCTGACAGCGAATCGCCGCTCGACGGCATGGCCGACCTCCGCTGGGTACTGCTGAACTCGAACGAGTTCCGTTACCTGCCCTGACAGACTCAACGACTCCGCGGTCCGGGACTGTTTCCGACCGCGACTCTCACATTCTCAAGCCATCTCCACTCCGCCTTTCCAAAGGACGCACTCATGAAGGGTTGCTTCGACTACCAGTTCACTCGCCGTTCGATGCTCGGCTCGACCGCCGCCACTCTGATGGGCTTCTCGATCCGCGACCTGCTGGCCGCGACGGGACGCGATCACAAGCCAACCGCTGAGCACGTGATCTTCTTCTGGAATGGCGGAGGAATGACGCATTTGGATACGTGGGATCCAAAGCCGGGCCGCCCGACGCAGGGTGAGTTCGAGCCGATCGACACGTCGGTTCCTGGAATGCAGATCGGCGAGATCTTCCCGGAATTCGCGAAGCAGATGCATAACGTCGCTCTGGTTCGCTCGATCGCCGGAACACAGGGCGCTCACGAACGAGCGACCTATCAGGTCCAGACGAGCTACAGCCAGACGCCGAACGTGATTCATCCGGGCTTTGGCTCGGTCGTCGTTCACGAAAAAGACCAGCTCGGCGATCTGCCGGCATACGTGACGATCAGCGGCCAGGCTCCGCGAGCGTCCTACCTCGGCCAGAAGTGTGCCGCCTACTTCGTCGGCAGCCCTGGTGACAAAGACCCGTACCTCGCCTTCCCGGAAGGCATCAACAGCGTTCGCGGCAACAAGCGTCTCGAAACGCTGGCTCGCTTCAACTCGCGATTCGCCACGAAGACGACCAGCGAAGAACTCGATGCGACCCGCACGTCGGTCGACGAAGCCGTCCGTCTGATGCGCAGCCCCGCTCTGAAGGCTTTCGAGCTGGATCACATCCCGCTCTCGCAGTTCGAGCGTTACGGCGACACGCCGTTCGGTCGCGGCTGCCTGGTCGCGAAGCAGCTCGTCGAAACCGGCGTCCGCTTCGTGCAGATCAACCGCGGCGGCTTCGACACGCACAGCAACAACTTTGAAGCCATGCGGAATCACGGCGAGATCATGGACCCGGCACTCGGCTCACTGATCGCCGACCTTGCGGACTCCGGAATGCTCGAAAAGACGCTGGTCGTCATGCTCAGCGAATTCGGTCGTACGCCGAAGATCAACAAGGACGCCGGACGCGATCACTACCCGGCGGTCTTCAGTTGCTTCATGGCCGGTGGCGGCATCAAGGGCGGTCAGGTCATCGGTTCTTCGGACGAGGACGGTTTCCAGCCGAAGGATCGTCCGGTCAGGATTCCGGACCTGCACGCGACACTGTGTCACGCTCTGGGTATCGATCCGGACAAAGAAGTCATGACGCCGCTGCAACGACCGATGAAACTTGTTGATAACGGCTCGCCGGTCCTCGAACTGTTCGGCTAAGGAGCTGTTTAACTGACTTCTCCGAAGCCCGGTTTCCCTCGAAGCCGGGCTTCTTTTCACGTTATCTGCCGTTGATTGACGCCCCTCCGCCGCCTGCATACCGTGAGTTTTCTCCGCAGTTTGCCCGCCTTTTCCTTCTGAATATTCGTGGTTTTGATTTATGAGTCGGATCGCGATTCCCGCCCTGAGTGCTTTTCTCGTTTCGTTGTCTCTGTTCGGACCGGTTGCGGCCCTTGCTCAAGGGCCGCTGCGAGGTTCGATCATCGAAGATCGCGCCGCCCGCAAGCTGATGGAAGCTGGCGACGCACGGTACGAGGCTGACGAAGCCAGCAAGGCTGTCGAAATCTGGCAGTCGGTGCTGGAGCGTTACCCGACCAGCCGAGTGCGGTTTGAGGCTCACATGCGGCTCGGGAATTACTTCCTGGAACGCGACCGTGCTTACGACAAAGCCCGCGTTCAGTTCGAGGAAGTCGCGGCGGAAGAAAACAGCGACGAAGAACAGCGTGCCGAAGCGACGCTCAAAATGGGCATGTGCTTTTACGAAGCCCGCAACTTCGGCAAGTGCTTTTCCGTGATGCGCGACGTCATCGAGCACTTCCCGGTCAGCAAGCAGGTCAATCAGGCTTACTACTACATCGGACTTGGCCACTTTCAGCTAGGGCATTACAGCCGCGCGATTGACGCTCTGGAAAAAGTCGGCACCTCGATGGGAGCCGACGACGAACAGCTGCTGAAAGTCGAAGCCGGCAAGCGCCTGTTCGTGAAGATCGAAGATGCCGACCTGGCCGCGCTCGAACCAGGCTCGCCAGTCAACGTGCAGTGCGAGGCAACCAGCGGAGACGTTGAGCTGCTGAAGTGCTTCTCGGTCGGCCGCAACGTTCGCATCGTGCTGGGCAGTATTCCGACCGCTCTCGGATCGCCGCAGAAGGGCAACGGACGGCTCGAAGTCAAAGGCGATGACACTGTCAAAGTCGTCTACGTCGACCAGCACACGGCGGACAAGCAGTTCGACCGGAAGGTGCTGCACGAGGTGACGGTCGTCGGAAACGGCATCGTTTCGGTGACCGACGGCGCATTCGCAGAAACTCTGCAGGGCGTCGTGCTGGGCAAGACGGTCAATCTGCAGACGATCGACGCCGACCGCGACCTGACCGACAACGCCGACCAGGTGCAGGTGCTCGTCGAACTGCTGCGAGCGAAAACCGACGAGGAGATCGAGCAGGAAACCATCGCTCTGCTTGCTGGCAAGGAAGGCGACCGCGCGGACGGCGACGAAGAACTGAAGATCGACCGTTTCAAGAAGATCGACGAGATCAAGCTGACGCTGACGGAAGCGATTGTCGAAACGATTCGCCCGGTCGACGAAGTGGCTCCGGCTGGTGACTCGTCTGCCTCGACGGAAGCCGCTCCTGCAGCGACTGAAACGACGCCTGCCACGACGGTAGTTGCTACAGCAGAAGCTGGCGGGAACGCCGTTGCGGTCGACGCGGGTCCGGCGAATCCGGACGCGATTCATTCGGGAGTGTTCCGCTCGACGTTTCCGCTGACTCGTGCCGAGGAAGTCGTCGCTGGTGACGAAGCACTGCAGGCCCTGCCGGGTGACGTTGTTCGATTCGTCTATCAGGACGAGCGGAACACACGCGACGAAGCTCAGGTCGTCAAATCTGAAGTGAAGTGCATTGAGGGGAACCTCGGCGGCGTTCGCGTGACGCGGACTCAGATTTCCGACCGTGAACTGCGGGTGCAGACGAAGCTCAAGACCGCTCACGCACTGACCAATATCGCGAATCGGTACAAGGAATTCGGCCTGAAGAAGAACGCCGATGCGAAATACGAATCGGCTCTCACGCTCTGCGAAGAGATCATGACGGAGGCCCGGCAGCTTGGCGGTCGGCTGCTCGAAGAAACCTACGTGCAGCTCTGGAAGATCTACTTCGAGATGGATCGCCTGGAGCTGGCCGCCGCGATGGCTCAGCGGCTGCAGCGCGAGTTTCCCAACAGCGGCTTCGTCGACGACGCGCTGCTGCAGCTTGCCGATGTCGCCGTCCAGCAGGGCAACCTGAATCGGGCGATCGGCATCTACAACCGGCTGGTGAATATGCAGACGAGTCAGCTTCGCGGCGAGGCTCAGTTTGGTGTTGCCGAATGCTTTGAGAAGATGGCTGACGCCGCTCAGGACGCTCAGGCCACGCAGCTCTATGACCGGGCGTTTCAGGAATACAAAAAGGTCTTCGATCAGTTCCCGGACAGCGGACGCGTCGGTGAAGCCGTCGCCCGAATGGCGAACCACTACTACCGCCAGAAGGACTACGCCCGCGCGATCGACACGTTCGAGACCGTGCTGGCAAATCACCCGGATGCGAAGTTCCTCGACGTCATCCTGTTCAACTATGGCCGCTGCCTGTACCGCATGGACAAGCGGGCCGACGCCCGTCGCCGCTTTGACCAGTTGATTGGCGACTACCCGGAGAGTGCTCTCGCCGCCGACGCCCGCAAGATCAGCGAAGCACTGGCCAAATCCGGGTTCTAGTCGTCCGAGTTTCTGGTCCATTGAGGCCGCTTTGACTTATTCCGTGCCCGTACAAGCATGGTTTTCTGCCGCTCAGAATGGTGGTAAGTGATATGAAGTCGAT
>JAPOLP010000611.1 GCA_029977045.1 Planctomycetota bacterium | reverse complement strand
TACGTGCTGCGGGATCTCGGGCCACACTTCCGCGATGCGTATCTCGTGCGGCTGGTTCGTGATCTGGAGTCGATCGGCCCGGAGTGGAACGCCTGCATCATTCTGATCGATGCCGACCCGCTTCCCGACGAAGTTCGCCGCTGGACGGTGCGGTTTGAAGTCGGCTGGCCATCGGGTGGCGAGATCGAAGAGGTCGTTCGATCGACGTTCCAGAAGATTCGCAAGGAAAGTCTGCGAAAGATCACGTCGACGATCACGAAACGCGATGCCGACCAGATCGTGCAGACGCTGCGGGGCCTCAGCCTCCAGGACGTCGAACGGGTGATCTCGTCGGCGATCTTCAACAACTACGAACTGACGCCTGAAGACCTGCCGCACATCGTCGAGGCGAAGCGGCAGCTGCTGGGCAACTCGGGCTGCCTGGAAGCGATCGCGGCAGACTTCTCGCCGGACGACATTGGCGGCCTGGAAAACCTGAAGAGCTGGCTGCGCATTCGTCGCGGGGGCTTCGCCAGCAAAGCGGTCGACTTCGGCGTCGAGGCACCGCGCGGCGTGCTGATGCTCGGCGTGCCGGGTTGCGGCAAGAGCCTGTGTGCGAAGGTCGTCGCGTCCGACTGGCAGATGCCGTTGCTGCGTCTGGATCCAGGTGTGCTCTATCAGAAGTTTATCGGCGAGAGTGAGAATCAGTTGCGACTGGCTCTGCGGCAGGCTGAGGCGATGGCCCCCGTCGTTCTCTGGATCGACGAAATCGAGAAGGCATTCGCATCGGCATCGAGCAGCAGTGCGGATGGCGGCCTCTCGCAGCGCATGTTCGGGACGATGCTCTCCTGGATGCAGGACCACCGGCATCCGATCTTTATCGTCGCGACGGCGAACGACATTTCGGCGTTGCCGCCGGAGTTGATGCGCAAAGGCCGCTTTGACGAAGTCTTCTTCGTCGACCTGCCGAATCAGGCGGCACGCGAGCAGATTCTCTCGATCCATCTGCGTCGTCGCGGTCGCGATCCGGAGAAGTTCAAGGTGGCTGACCTCGCACAGGCGGCGGAGAACTTCAGCGGCGCGGAACTCGAACAGGCAGTTCGCTCGGCGATGTTTACGTCGTACGCGGCGGGAAGCTCGATCAGCGATCTGCACATCCTCACGGAGATGCGACGGACGAAGCCGCTGGCGGTCCTGACCGCCGAAAACGTTACTCGCCTGCGAAGCTGGGCGAAGAATCGGTGCGTACCTGCGGATCAGGCGAAGGTGACAGACTGATTCAGGTTGTGCGGCATTCTGCGGTCGAACTCGCGTTCGATCTTGCCGTTCTCGAATGAGGCGTTGCGAGACCGCTGCTACGGTGACACGATGGGCTTTTACCAGTCACGTATTCCATCATTGGACCCAGTCGATGTTGCGCCGCCTGCTCTCCGCGTTTGCTCTTACGCTTCTGGTTCTCGCAGGTTCTCAGGACTGTGACGCACAGTCTCGGCAAACCGACGCGAAGGAGTCCGGGAAGAATACGAATGAGCCGGCCAGCGTGCCGCCACGCGATGTCCGGTCGCGGAACTTCCTGCTGCACACGGACCTCAACGACAGCGATGCAAAGGATCTGCTCGATCGACTGGAGACGATGCTGCGGCTGATCTCACGCTACTGGGGGCAGCCAAATCGCAAAACCATCGAGTGCTACGTCGTTAAGGATTTGAAGAACTGGCCGGAAGGAGCACTTCCAGAGCCGAATGGTCTGGCGAGTATTGAGCGTGGTGCCGGAGTTACGAAGACGGTGACGACTCAGACAGCGGCGGGACAGATTCTCGCGGCCACGTCGGTGGTTTTCGCCGTCGCTGATCGAGGCACGCCGCAGCACGAGGCCGTACATGCTTACTGTGGGCAGAACTTCGGACGCACCGGCCCGCTCTGGTACGCCGAAGGCATGGCTGAGATGGGCAACTACTGGGTTGAGGATGATCCGCACGTCAACTGCCCGCAGTACATCGTCGACTACATTCACCAGAGTGAGCCGAAGTCGCTCAACGATATTGTCAACTCGGACGAGCAGACTGGCGATTCGTGGCAGAACTACGCGTGGCGCTGGGCGCTCTGCCACCTGCTGGCGAACAATCCGAACTATCGCGACCGATTTCGGCCACTTGGCCTCGCGATGCTCACGGGCCAGCGGGCGTCGTTCGAGCAGGTTTATGGGTCGATGGCGAAGGAGATTTCGTTCGAGTACCTCTTCTTCCTCGAACACTTTGGCGTTGGATACCGCGCTGATCTGGTTGCCTGGGACTGGAAGACGAAGTTCCGGGCACCGCGCGGGGCGACGCTTGTCTCTGCAAAGATCGCATCGCGTGCTGGCTGGCAGGCAACCCGGTGCCTGGTGAAAAAGGACTCCGAGTACGAATTCAGCGCGGTTGGACAGTGGCAGACGGATGCGGAATCGGGACTCTGTACCGCCGACGGTCGCGATAGTGGCAAAGGACGTCTGATCGGCGTGCTGTTCGACACAGACGCTTACGAACTGAGCGAGCCGTTCGAGCTGGGAGCCTACGGAAAGTGGACCGCTCCGAGAGATGGCCAGCTTTTCGTGCGGTGCCAGGAAGACTGGCACCTGATCGACGATGACAACTCAGGCACGCTCGACTTCCGCATCAAGTTCGCCGATCGCGGTAAGTCTCTGCCCGATCCTCGGGATGAAACGACGAAGTCTCGCTGAGGGGCTGCGGGTTTGTCGTTTCGCTGTCGCCTAGCGACGCCCGGTGTATTGCGGGCTGTGAGGCCACATTTCGATGGCGAACCGCTGATCCTGATAGGCCTGTATGTCGCGTGACGCCGTGCGGTTCAGTGGCTGAGTATCCTGGACTTCCGGCACGCCCGTCTGCGAATTCCAGTAGGGCTGGCTGGTCGCGGCGCTCGCGTTGCCGCCCGGAGCCGTATTGGCTGGAGCCGGCACAAGTATCGCGTCGGGCTGAGTCGGCGGGGCGACGCCGGGGATTGTTGCTTCGTTGGTTGGCTGAGGCGGAGTCATCACGGGAGTGTCACCGAACGGTCGTCCGTCGAGCAGCCCGCTGTTCTGAGTGCAACCGCTGCGGCAATCGCTGATGCAGCGCGACTGTGGTGTCGAGCAGGGGACCTGAGTCTTGACCATCTTCAGCGAGGGATACTTGACCGGTTTCCATTCGACTTTGAATGACGTTCGGCAGCGGTAGCCCTGCGAGGAATCGCAGCATTTGGACGGCATGCCACACGGGTTTGATGGCTTCGTGCAGACCTGCTTCGGGGGACAGTCCGTCTTACAGCCGGGCAGGGGACCGCAGCAGCGTTCGGCGGGACGTGTCTGGCAACAGCCGGTCAGAACGGCGGAAAGTGTCAGCAGGGCGAAGAAACGCATGACTGTCTCCGGGCGGAAGCAATGGCCGCGGTGGTCGAACCGGCTCGGCAGGCGGGCAGTTCAGGGCGGGCGCCGCGACAGGGCTGCGGGAAACTGCATCTGTCTGCTCGTATCGACGAAAAGGCTGCCCCGGCGCAGTCTTCCGCAAGGTCGCCCTAAGTTGCGGACATCCGGCAAGGTTTTCCCGTCAGGACGGACCGGTTGACCGTCGCCCCTCGCCGGTTAACGTGACGCCCGCAGGCCTTCACTGACCGCACCTCTTATTGCGACCGGCACAATGGACGACGTGACTTTTCGAGTGTTTCAACCGTCAGATCACGAACGACTGAAACAGATCATGGTCGACGCCTTTGACGGGGTGTCGATTGACCAGGGCATGGAAGCGGCGTTTGGCGAGATCGCGGGCCACGACTGGCGGTGGCGCAAGGGACGGCATTTCGATGACGACGTGCGTCGCGATCCGGATGGCATCATTGTGGCTGCGATCGGCGACGAACCGGTTGGCTTCATCTCGACCTGGATCGATCGTGAAGGCGGAATCGGCCACATCCCGAATCTCAGCCTGACGCCTGAGTGCCGGGGCAAGGGCGTCGGTCGCCGTCTGGTCGAATTGGCTCTGCAGCGGTTTCGCGATGCCGGCATCAGTCATGCAAAGATCGAGACCCTGGTCCAGAACGACGTCGGCAACAGCCTTTATACCTCGCTGGGTTTTCGCGAAGTCGCCCGGCAGATTCACTTCGTCGCGGAACTCTGATCACTCTTGAAACCGCGTAGTCGCGTTCGCGCAGAACGTCGTCGACCAGAACGGCAACCCGGACTCGAACTACCCGAACCTCTGGGCGTGGTATTCGGCCGACAACGGCCTCAACGGCAACACGACCCCGCTACCGAGCGGCACGTCGGTGAACCTCTGGTCCGACCGCAGCTACAACGGCCGTGACCTGACGCTGGTCAGCAGCGACCAGACGCGTTGGCCGGTCGCGGTCGACGACATGGGCTCGTGT
>JAPOLP010000341.1 GCA_029977045.1 Planctomycetota bacterium | reverse complement strand
GTTGATCAGACCGCGACAGCAACGAGAGCTGTGCGTGCAGGCCCGAAGGGCCGGCTCTATGTAAGCCCTGGGCGCAGCCCAGGGAAACCAGGGCCCAATACCGACAAAGCCCCAACGGGGCGACGCTAGACGTTAGCGTCATTCGGGCCGCCCCGCTGGGGCTCAGTTTTCTTTTCTAAACCGTTTTCCAGGACTGCGTCCTGGGCTGGCATCGGGCCGGCCCGTTGGGCCTGTGAACGAACCTCTGCAAACCATGCAATTGCCGAGGTTCATTTCGGTCACCCCGCCCCCGCTTCCTCCCGCAACCCAGCCTGCTAAATTCCGTCCGCTCACCATTGCTCATCCCGGAAGGAAACCTCGCCATGACCGCCGACACAATTTTTCAGATGACCGGCTCGACCGTCCGCTTCGGTGCCGGAGCGACTCGAGAAGTTGGCTACGACTTCGCCGAACTCGGTGCGAAGCGCGTCATGGTGCTCATCGATCCGGCGGTCGTCGATCTCTACCCCGGTCAGGCGGCGGTCGAATCGCTGCGGTCAAGTGGTGTCGACTTCGGTGTCTTCGATCAGGTCCGCTGCGAACCGACGGACACGTCGTTCAAGCAGGCGATCGAGTTTGCGACCGACGGCGGCTTCGACGCGTTTCTGGCGGTCGGCGGGGGATCGACGATCGACACCGCCAAGGCCGCGAACCTCTACAGCACCTGGCCGGCGGAGTTCACCGAGTACGTGAACCCGACGCTCGGCAAAGGCACGACGCCGCCCGGACCGCTCAAACCACTGATCGCCGTTCCGACGACCGCCGGCACTGGCAGCGAGACAACCGCCGTCGCCGTCTTTGACTTCGAAGAAGAGCGAGTCAAAACCGGCATCGCCAACCGCTACCTGCGTCCGATGCTCGGCATCCTCGATCCCGAAGCGACTCGCACGCTGCCGAAGCAGGTCGCCGCGAGCGCCGGCCTCGACGTCCTCAGCCACGCTCTGGAATCGTTCACCGCCCGGCACTTCCTGACGCGCGAGAAGCCCGAGCGACCGTCGCTGCGGTCGGCCTACCAGGGCTCGAACCCGATCAGCGATGTCTGGGCTCTTGAATCGCTGCGGCTGCTGGCCGAGTACCTGCCGCGCGTCTTCGCAGACTCCAGCGACGACGAAGCTCGCGGTCGGATGCTGCTCGCCGCGTCTTACGCCGGCATCGGATTCGGCAACGCCGGAGTGCATCTCCCGCACGCGATGGCGTATCCGGTCGCCGGCCAGGTCGAGAGTTACCTGCCGCCCGGTTACGACGCCGATCACGCGATGGTTCCGCACGGAACGTCGGTCATCGTGCACACTCCGGCAGTCTGCCGCTTCACCGCGCCGTCCGCTCCCGAACGACACCTGCAGGCTGCCGCTGCTCTGGGAGCCGACATCTCCGGAGCCTCGCCCGACGACGCCGGCGAAATCCTCGCTGGCCGAGTCCTGCACTTCATGCGGGAGATGGAACAGCCAATGGGCATCTCCGAGTTCGGCTACACCGCAGCCGACGTCCCCCGCCTCGTCGACGGCACCCTCGTCCAGGCCCGCCTGCTGAAGCTGTCCCCGATCGCAACCGGCCCGGACGAACTCGCCGAGTTGTTCCGCAACTCACTGAGTCTGTAGGCCGCGTGCAACGCAGCAGGTTCTCCACGTCACACGCGGTGAATCTTCAAAGTCGCGTTCAACGTCAGCCTACGGCTTGGCCCGAAGTGAACCGCTTGGCGGGATGGCATCTGCCGGCGGGATGCGGTCGTCGACGTTGGTGGCCAGGTGCAGGAAACGCAGAACCTTGATCGCCTGCCAGGTGATGTCGAGTTCCCACCAGCGGTGTGCGTAGCAGGCGATGCGCGGCCAGGCGTGATGGTTGTTGTGCCAGCCTTCGCCGTACGCCAGCAGTCCGGCCCACCACAGGTTGCGCGAGTCGTCCGACGTTTCGTACGTCCGGTAGCCCCAGATGTGTGACGCCGAGTTGATCAGCCAGGTCGTGTGATAACCGATCGTGATCCGGGCACAGACCGCCCACAGCAGTAGCGGCCAGCCGCCGACCGCGTACATCGCGACGCCAAAGCCGACCAGCCACAGCATGTAGGTCTTCTCAAAGAACTGCAGCAGCGGATCGCGGACGAGATCGGGCGCGTAACTGTGATACAGAGCCTGCTTGTGCTCGGACGAGCGATAGCGGAACAGCCAGCCGATGTGCGACCAGAAGACGCCGTGCTTCGGAGAATGCGGATCGCCTTCGTGATCCGACCGTCCGTGATGCACGCGGTGCGTCGCCGACCACATCAGCGGAGTGCCCTCGCCAGAAAGAACTCCACACAGCGTCGTGAGAAACCGCACCGGAGCAACCAGCTTGAACGAACCGTGCGACAGGCAGCGGTGATAACCCAGGCAGACACCGATGCTGCACGTCAGCCAGTGCAGTCCGACGGCGACCGCGACCGCTCGCCAGTCGAAAAAGAACGGAGCAGCCAGACAGCCGACATGCATCGCGACCATCCAGACCAGGACAACCCAGTCAACGTTCTTCAGCGTCAGGGGTCTCCGAATGAAACCATCCAGAACAAGCTGCCGCTCGGCAGCCGCTGCAGACTGGACCGTTGGCAGCGGAATCTGCAGATCGGAGCCAGCCGCCGGATTTTCAGAATGCGAAGGAGACGAAGCGGGAGGCAAAGTCGTGGTACTCATGGCAGGCTTTCTGTGGAGATTGGTGGTGAATCCGTGAGGAAGGAATTCGACGGTAGCGGGACGCCCGCGTTCTGCGTGAACGCGGCTACGGTGAGTTCAGCGTCCGCAGGCACAACAGACGCAAGCCCTCTGCTCCATCGCGGCAGAGGTCGGACTCGCTCGACAACAGCCAGCCTCACGGGCTCGTCGAGCAATCTGTCATCGCGGTCAGCCATCACCGGGCATCAGCACGCCGGTCCAGCCGCAGCAGCGTCGCCATCAGCATTCAGCACTGCTTCGCCAGAGCCCCGACGAAGTCATTCGCAACGCTGGGGGGATTATCGTCTCTGCTGTCTCGCGTCGGAGGATGTCTGCGTCACGACAGGTTCAAAGTTCGGTCAAAGTTCCGTCATCAGCCGACAACGAACGGCTTACTTCGACGGCTTCTCGGCGACGCTGCTCTCGGCTTTCTCGACGGGCAGCGTCTCGCCGGGTTTGACCGGAACGCTGATCACCAGGCCGGCGAACTTGGATGTGGGCGAGGCGGCTTCGCGGAAGGCGTCGTGGCAATCGATGCACTTGCCTGTCAGCGGGATCGCGACGGTGCGCCGGTAATAGCCGCCGTCGACAGCCTCGACGGTTCGTGATCCGGTTTTGATCTTCAGGACCGAGTGCTTTTCAAAGTCAGACTTCGGTTCATGGTCAACGCCCATCGGCTTCAGATTGACCGCGATCCAGCGAGCCTGGATGTGCCTGGCCTTCTGCATGTCCTTGAAGATGTCCTCCATCGCCCGCGCCGGAATCACCGCCTTCTCCGCATGGAAGTAGCGATGATGAATCACGTCGAGCGTCGACAGATAAACATCCTGCAGCAGTATCGCCCGGTCCCGAGCCACTTCGACCGACACCCGTGGAATGTCCTTGTCGGATTTGTCCGACACCCCACGTTCCTCAGCCAGCCCGCTCCGCAAAAGCACGATCCCGAACAGTCCGGCAATGGCGACGAAAGCGATGTTCGACAAAGACCGAGTCATGGCGTGACCTTTCGATGGAGAGGCAGACGAGCAGGCGGGAACGAACAGAGGCACGCACATTGTCGTCGTATGCGTAGTCAATCAATTCAAAGGCCTGTCGGCCTGCCAGGTTCACCACAGGAGCGGTACGGGGTACTCGCGGATTTTTGCGTCTCTTGTGACCAGCGTCAGGTGCTCGAACAAGGCCTGAGCGATCAGCAGGCGGTCGAAAGGATCGTTGTGGTGTTCCGGGAGTCCGGCCAGGCCGAAGACGTGACTCAGTTCAGCCGGCAGGATCTGCAGGCCATCGTCGACTGCCAGCCGGATCGCGTCCTCGACACTCTGGCTCAGCGACAGTTTGCAGAGCCTGGTTTTGATCTGAATCTCCCAGACGGAAACCACGCTGAGGAAACACGCGTTGGCGGGATCGCTCAAGGCATCGTGGACCACCGGGCTCAGCTTCTCTGGAGTATCGAAGAACCAGAGAAACGTGTGCGTGTCGAGCAGCAGCTTCACGACTCAGCCTCGTCGCCGGCCCAGAAACCGTCAGGCAGTTCGTCATCGAAGTCGTCAGCGATCTGAGTCACCAGGCCGTGCAGCAGCCCCGGCGTCAGCCCCGTCGAGGATGCAGCATTCCCACTGGTCGAATTCGACGAGACGTCACCGACCTCGGCGAGCACTTTCTTCAGCTCGGGTTCCGGAAGGCTTTTCAGCTTCGCGATCAGTTCCTCAAGACTCATCCAGACGCTCCGGTGAGATGCTGTCGAACAGCGAGTTATGTTTCGACGGGCCGGATCATACGCGTCGCCGGAAAACAGGAGGTAGAGCAGTCGCCCCGCGATCCTCAATTGCCGAACCGCAACCCCCGGCGAGCTCACGGCGTCAGCCGTGCGGTTTGGCTCGTTCCATCGACTGGGAGCGTTTCCGATGGTTGCCCGAATCACAGACCCAACGGAACGACTGTCTGGTAGCCGCGAAGCGGCGATAGAGCGTAGCCGTGGGCGTCAGCCCACGGTTGTCGTTTCCAGAAAACATCCGAGCCGCGAAGCGGCGGCAGAGGATTCTTCTGCTGTCGCCGCATCGCGGCTTTGTTTCGTTTTGAGTCCGGAGACTGCGGGCTCACGCCCGCAGCTACGTGCTGCCGCCACTTCGCGGCTACTGAGTGTCTCTGCACGAGCCATCAGGGATGGGATTCTGTATTGTTCCACAGGCCGCAGGAAATGCGGCGGGCTGTTCGTGATGCAGGGCGGATCACCGTTCCACGTCTTTGAGGCTCCAGCGCCGGTGCGGCGCTGTGGAGCCGTTGACGTGGGGACGGGGGACGCGGTGGAGCGGGCGGCGGAGGCCACGTTTCACGCGTCCAACCGGATTCCTCGACCGCCACACAGAGAGACAACCGATGGCTCGGGACCAGGCTTATCGAGTTCTTTGCAGAAACGTGTGGTCCATTTTTTCTAAGGGGACACCGGAAGCAGTGGACTCGTCAGTATGGCGTGCGGAAGTCGCTATCGAAGGCTTTTTGCTTCGATGACGCTTTAATGTGAGAGGGGAACGATGACTGGTCCTCACACTTGCCGCCTGGTTGCTCTGCTGTTTCTTGTCCTGTCAGTCCAGCGTACCGCGTCGAATCTCTCGGCGGCGGAAGCTCGGCCAAATGTTGTCGTGATCGTTGCGGACGACCTGGGCTGGGGAGACATCGGCTACCACGACGCTCAGGTAAAAACGCCGAATCTCGACCGGCTGGCGGAAGACGGCGTGCGGCTCGAACGCTTCTACTCGAACCCGACCTGCAGCACGACGCGGTCCGCTCTGCTGACCGGCGTTTCGACAATCCGGACCGGCGTGAATAACCGAGTCGGCCTGCCGATCGAGTTCCGCACGCTGCCGCAGGTCTTTCGTGATGCCGGCTATCAGACCTGCATGTTCGGCAAGTGGCATCTGGGCGGCAGTCCGGACAACGAACGTTCGGGTCCCGAGTTTCTTCCGCATCGTCGCGGCTTCGATCTGTTTTACGGGCACCTGCATGGAGCCATCGACTACTACCGCCACATTCGCAAGGACACTGGCGATTCCGACTGGCAGCGCAACGGGAAGCAGCTTTCCGAGGAAGGATTCTCGACCGACCTGCTGGCTGATGCGGCTGTCGCTCAGTTGAAGTCGCGTGACCGATCAAAGCCCGTTCTGCTTTACCTCGCATTCAACGCCGTGCATGGACCACTGCAGGCGCCGCCGTCCGGTGTCGATCAGTATCGCGATGTCGAGTCGCGGAAGCGGCAGACGCTGCTGGCCAACGTTACTGCGATGGACACCGCGATCGGTCGCGTGCTCAACGCAATCGACGACGAAGGCATCCGTGAGAACACGCTGGTTGTCTTCTTCAGCGACAACGGCGGACAGCTCAGCCAGGGAGCCAGCAACGGCGAACTGCGAGGTGAGAAGGGCACCGTCTTCGAGGGCGGAATCCGCGTTCCGGCAGCGATCCGCTGGCCTGGCCGAATCGCACCGCATCAGACATCGCAGCAACTGATGCAGGTTGCCGACTTCCTGCCGACGCTGACTGCCGCGATGGGGATCAAAGCCGAAATGCCGCACGAACTCGACGGCGTCAATCTCTGGCCCGCAATTCAGTCCGGCCAGACAACCGATCGCCCTGCACTCGTTGCCGGAACTTCGGACCAGGCCGTGTTCGAGGACCACTGGAAGCTGGTCCTGAACCGCGGCGGCGAGACGCTGCTGTTCGACATCGAAGCCGATCCGTTCG
>JAPOLP010001148.1 GCA_029977045.1 Planctomycetota bacterium | reverse complement strand
GTGCGACCGTCGACCTGCAGAAACGACACGAAGATCAGCGAGCCGTCCGTTGCCGGAGTGCTCGACGCGAAGCTGTTGAGCGTGTGCTTTGTTTCAAGCGGCGACTTCACGACCGTCTTCTGCCACAGCGTCTTCCCGGTATGGCGATCGAGGCACAGCAGAACCCGCTCCAGGCTGTCTTCCAGGCAGGCGGTCACCAGTACGCAGTCTTCCCAGATGACGGGCGACGAATGCCCGGTGCCCGGCAGTTCGACTTTCCAGCGGACGTTCTGGCCGGTCTCGCCGTTCCAGGCGGTCGGAATGCCCTGTTCGAGACTCGTGCCGTCACCGCGTGGGCCGCGCCAGCCTGGCCAGTTCTCAGCGGAGGCAGAGATCGTCGCGCTGACAACACACACCAGAACAAACAACCGAGTCAGAAGGCGAGGCATGGCGAACTCCATCAGCGAGTTGTGACCAGAAGCAGTCGGCGGAAATGGAAACGGGAATTGCGATGTCGCGACGGCAAATCGGCATTCAAGCGTTGGCAGCGTCGCCGTCGCGCGACACAATCGGCGAAGTTATCAGCTTCGCGGTTCAACTCGCGAGTCAACGATGAGCGATTCCGGAATTCTCAGATTCCAGTCGCCGGGCCCCGTGGTCGACGCGCTCCCGGTTCTGATCTCTTTCGTCAACGCCGACCGAACTCTCGGCTTCGCGAACGCCGCCTTCCAGAGATGGTCGGGACGATCTGCGGACGAGCTTGTCGGGCTGCCGCTGCAGGAAGTCCTCGGTGAAGCCAAGTATGCCGAACTGAAGCCGTATATCGACACAGGACTGTTCGGGAAGCAGGCTTCCTTTGAGACGACTCTGACCGGGCGTGATGGCAACCCGGTCCAGTGCCAGGTGATCCACGTTCCGAAGATCGAAGAGACGAAGCAAGTCAGTGGCTTCTATTCGCTGATCACCGACGTCAGCGAGATTCGCCGTTCGCAGCAGGCACTGAGCGACTCCGAAGCGCTGTATCACTCGCTGGTCGAGCAGCTGCCGATGAGTCTGATCCGTAAGGATCTCGACAGCCGGTTCACCTTTGTGAATCCGCAGTTCTGCGAGTTCGCCGGGCGGACCGCCGAGGAAATGGTCGGTCGTACTGACGCCGAACTGTTCCCGCCCGCTCTGGCAGCGAAGTACCGCCACGACGATCTGACCGTGCAGGAGACGCGGGACGTGCTCGAAACGATCGAGCGGCATCAGGTCGAGGGAGAAGAGCGTCCGCGGTTCGTTCAGATTCTGAAGACGCCGGTGTACGACGCCGCGCATCGGCTCATCGGAACGCAGGTGCTGTTCTGGGATGTCACGGAAAAGCACATCGCTCAGGAAGCTCTCGAAGAGAGCACGGCACTGAAGCGGGCGATCTTTGACTCGTCGCTCGACTGCATTGTCATCGTCGATCAGGACGGCGGGATCATCGATGCGAACCGGGCGACCGAGCAGACCTTCGGCTACTCGCGCGACGAACTGATCGGCGGCAACATCGACGAGAAGTTCTTTCCGCCTGAACTCGACGAACGGCAGCGGGCGAACCGCGAGGGATACCACGACGGTGAAGGAACCGGGTCGATGCTCGGTAAACGAGTCGAGGTTCCTGCTCTGAAAAAAGACGGCAGCGCGTTCTTCGTCGAGATGGCCCTGCAGCCGATTCCGTATGGCGGTCGCACCGTCTTCGCGATGTTTATGCACGACGTGACCGAGCGGAAGAAGCATCGCGAAGAGATCGATCAGAAGAACAAGGACCTGGAGACGCTGCTCTACGTGACTTCGCACGACCTGCGAGAACCGCTGCGGGCGATCCGTAGCTTCAGCGAACTGCTGCGCGACCGGACGACCGGGCAACTCGGCGAAACGGAAGCCAGCTTCCTGACGCGAGTGATCGACGGCGCCGACCGGCTCGACCGTTTGCTCGAGGACGTGCTGATGCTCTCTCGCGCTCAGCGGGCC
>JAPOLP010000330.1 GCA_029977045.1 Planctomycetota bacterium | reverse complement strand
CGTATTCCGACTGCAGTTGCTGACGCTGGGATTCGTAATCGGCGGTGACCTGTTCACGCTCGGTCGTCGAGCGGTCGGACTCGGCGGCGAGCTGTTGTTCGTGGCGTTCCCGCAGACTGAGTTCGCCATCGACGCGGCGGGCAATGGCGTCGAACAGGGACTGAATCAGTTGCTGCAAACGTTCGATGGAAAACTGCTGATCCACGTTGGCTCGCTCCGCGACGCTGACTGGTTTGGGGTGTCTTCTGTGATCGCTTGCTTCTCAGTCCAGCGGTTCGCCGTCCGCACAGGCACGCTCTGCCTCGAACAACGCCTCGCTCATTCGCCCGACCGCGTCGAGGGCCTGTTTGACAGCAAATGCCACTGGCAACAGCTGCTCTTCCTCGAATTTCCGGCTGTTCACGTCGTTCCATTCTTCCTGAGTGCTGGCCCAGGCGAGTTGCAGTTCTTCCAGGGACTTGTGAATTCGTCCGGCGGGAGTCGCCAGGTCAGCCAGTCGCATCAGAAAACCTCGCCGTTCCGGTTGTCCGGGTTTCCGCTTATTCGGGCCTGTACCGTCGCGTGGTGCCAGCAGGTTGATGGCACTCAGTCGGAACATGGTAGCCCGTTTGGGTTACGTGAAAACGTTGCGGGACTCAACAGCTGATCTGCGGCTTAAGGTCTGGTCGTCCAGAACGGTGGTCCGCGGTAGCTGATCTGCCTGTTGCTGTGGCCAGGCGGCGCCCGATACGATCCGCGGGACCGACCCTTCTGCCTTCGAGGAGATTGACTATGCGGCGTCCGGGAATTCGCACTCTGTATCTGAGCCTGCTGCTCGTCGCCGTTGCGGCATCTGGTGTCGCGGAACTTGGGGCTCAGACGAAACGCTCCAAGACAAAACGACCGACCGGCCCCAGCGCGACACAGCTTCGGCAGCTGGAACTCAAGGAGCAGAAAGCGAAGGAAGAGTTTCTCCGGCAGCAGGTTGAACTCGCAAAAGAGTACGAATCAGCGGGCCTGCTCGAAAAAGCCAAGGATCTCCTGCAGACCGTGCAGAAGGTCGCTCCCGAGGTGAAGGGCGTGAAGGAGAAACTGGGCGAGCTGGAAGAGTCGATCCTCTCAGAGAATCCCAACGAGATTGAACTCGACGTTTCAAAAGGCTGGGGAGACCCGATTGCCCGCGTGGAGAAGGGGAAGAAGTTCCGCATTCAGGCCGAGGGCAGCTATCGCTTCAGTGTCGAGACGGAGATCGGCCCCAACGGCTTCGCTGATTCCGATCCGATCCGCGAGATGGCCAAAGGCGTCCCGACGGGAGCCCTGATGGCGATCATTATTCCGATCGGCGACAAGGGAAAGCCGGGCAAACCTGGAACGCCAGTCGCCGTGGGTGAGAGCAAGGAGATCAGCCCCACTGAAACGGGGCTGTTGTTCCTCGCCGTTAACGCGCCGCAGGGTCACAAGTCCTCCGGCACTCTGGATATCAAACTGAGCGGATACGTGACGACGGCAAACGGAAACTGAGTTTGCGTGTCTGGCGACCGGCTATTTCTCGTCTTTCAGGTCTTTCGTGGCGTCATTGATCGCCTTGCGGGCGCCGTCGAGTAACTGCTGGCTGAGCGTGCGGTCGTCTCCCAGGACCTGACGGCGAAGCAGGCTGGAGTAGAAGTCCGGGCGATTGATAGTCAGCGTGTCACCTTTCATCTGGCTGAGCTTGTCCATTTGCGATTCTGAGAGCACTTCAGACAGAGCTTCGTGCTCCATCTCGCCCCGCAGGACGTCCATCATTCGTTCGAGTTCCTTCTCGTTTTCGAGTTGCTTGTCGACAAGCTTGCGTTTCTGGTCGGCGGTAATCGTGAGCATGTCTGCGAGTGGCGGTTGGGCCAGCGCCGAAATGCCACTGCTCTTCAGGGCAACCTGGAGCTGAATCTGCAGCAGACGTTGTGTCTGTTTCGGGTCGAGGGTTTCAAAGACGGCGGCGTCTGCGTTGGCTTCTGCCTGTTCGCGAGCCTTTCGGTATTCATCGCTGGCTTTCCGCATTTCCTCGAGTGCTGCCGGGTCCGGACGCTCTCCGGCGGTATACCTTTTCCGCATCGCAGCAGTCATCTCGCTCATTTTCCGGCTGACTTCCATGCGAGCTTTACTTCGCAGTGTCGTCAGTTCGAGAAGAGCGGCTTTCTGATCGCCAGTCAGATTCAGTTCTTCCTGGATCTGTGGCTGCAGCACCATGCTGGACAGATCTGTCGTTTGAGTCATGCCGAATGACGGTCGGATAAGACGCGAGCTGCTTCCGACGTAGGACTGCGGCGGTTGATTCGCCGCGTCGTCCTGTGCGACAGCCAGGGCGACAAGAGCGAACGTGACCAGCGAGGCGCGAGCGAGCATTTGGTTCCGAAGCATTTCCGTCCCTTTCAGAAGTCAACAACCGTCGAACATGGCAAGTCGGAATCCGCACGAGTTGAGCGGAACGCGAGAGGCCGGATTCTGGGGTGGGAAACTGCGAAACGCCACCCGAAATGTTCATGTGGGCAGACATTCCGGGGCAGTGTTCACAGGCAGCAGCTGCCGCCACGACGGCGTCGTCAACGATGGAGTGTCTCGGCGTTCTGGTTGTCCGGTGTGAACCTGACGCTCGCCAATGGCTGACTGTTGACGTGCAGGCTGAAGATCTCCGGTCTCACGTAATGGCCGGTGACGTCGAAGTCGAACCTCGCGCGCACCAGGTCCGACCGATTCAGTGTGGAGGTCAGGATGCCTTCACCATTGAGTTTTGGTCTGTTGAGTGCTTCGCTCAGAGGATTGACGATGCAGCTACTACCGGCAATCAGGACATCCCGGAAGCCATTTCGGGCATCATCGCAGCTTCAGGCAACGACCTTATTCTGCAGCTTTATTGACCTCAGGCTTGGGCAGACCGTGGTCGATGTCGAAGGGAGGAGCGTCGCCGCCTTCGCCCTGCAGGTAGTGGTTCATCCAGCGCATCAGACGCAGGCAGTAGTCGTAGCGAGCCGCTGAGGCTCGGTTGCCGTGGCCTTCGCCGGGGTAGAAGACCAGCCGGACCGGGGTCTGGTTGAGGATCTTCAGGTTGCGGTACAGCTCCATCGACTGCGATGGATGCACTCGCGTGTCTTCCTTGCCGTGCAGGATCAGGATTGGTGTCTTCGCTTGTTCGACATAGTAGATCGGGCTGCGTTTGAGGAAGAACTCCCAGTCGTCCCAGATGCGTTTGCGAGCGTGGACGTGGAACATCTCGTCGGCGATGTCCGTCGTGCCGGACTTTGAGATCTGGTTGCTGATCCCGACAAACATGACAGCAGCCGCGAAGTGCTCGCTGTGCTTCGTCGCGCACCAGGCACTCGCAAAGCCGCCATACGAACCGCCGGTCACGCCGACTTTCGCTCGATCGACGAGGCCGCACTCAACGAGATGGTCGATGCCGTCCAGCAGGTCGTTGAATTCCTTGCCTCCGTAGTCCGCCTGGTGATCCTTCGCGAACGCGACGCCGCGGCCCGTGCTGCCTCGATAGTTCGGGAAGAAGACGGCGTAACCGTTGGCCGCGGCGATCTGAGCCGGGCGGCTGTAGCTGGTGGTCCAGCCGTTCGAAACGTGCGACTCGGGCCCGCCATGCACGATCAGCATCAGCGGATAACGCTTGCCGGCTTCTTCGTTCAATGGTCGGACGAGAACGCCTTCGACCCACTGGCCATCGCGAGCCGTGTAGCGAACAACTTCCTGCTTCGCGAACGCCTTGTCATCCAGCCACGGATTGAGATTGGTCAGTCGTTTCCGTGCCTTTGCCTCTGAGTTGTACACGAAGACTTCGTCGGGGTGAGTGGATGAGTGGCCGAGCATCGCGGCTCGGTGGCCGTCACCGCAGACGGAAAATGATTCGTAGACGACACCGGTTTCCTGCTTCGGAACCGAGATCTCTGTGCGGTCGCCGTCGAGGCTCACGAAGCCGAATTCGGATTCGCAACTGTTATGGCCGAGAAACCAGATGCGGGCGTCATCGCTCCAGTGAATGTCGATGACGTTCGGCAGGTAGCCTTCCGTCAGGTGTCGGAACTCGCCGGTTGCCGTGTTGGCGAGCATCAGGCGGCCTTCGGATGGATCGTTGATGTCTTCGCCGGAAAGAAACGCGAGCTGTTTGCCGTTCGGGTTCCAGGCGATCTCGGCCAGCTTGCCGGGGTTTTCGATCTTTGTCACGACCTCGCCGGACTCGACATCGACGATCCGGATCCGACGGTACATGTAGTGGTGATCGATCAGCGGCGTCGGCGCGAAAGCGGCGGCGATCTGAGAACCGTCCGGACTCCAGTGCAGTTCCGACGCTGAGCCCGCCACGTCGAGCATTCGTGGCTTGTCGTCGGAATTGGGATCAGCAGACGCGATCCAGATGCGCGTCGATTTCAGTTCTTCTTCGTACCCCTCGGCATTAAAGCCCTTGTCGCGGAGCTTCTTCTTTTCCGGGTCGTCCTTTTCCTTCGCGAGAAATGCGACTCGCTTGCCGTCCGGACACCAGTCGTACGACGAGATCGACGTGTCGTGCTCGACGGTTTTCCTCGCTTCGCCGCCATCAATCGGGATGACGTAGATCGATGTGTTCTTGTCGTCGCCGCGTTTGGCCAGGAACGAGATGCCGCTTCCATCGGGCGTCCAGTCGATGCTGCCGATGGACGACTTGCCGCTGATGAATGGGCGGCTGTTTCCGCTGGCAGTCTCGACGACGTGCAGTTCGCTGTAAGCCCCGCCGCTGTCGCCCTTGAGCGGGTCACGCTGCACTGAGACGACGTACGCGATCCATTGCCCATTGGGTGAGATCGCCTGCGAGGTCACTGATTTCAGTCGCGCGACATCCATCGGGGTCAGACCTTCGTTCTGAGCAGTCGCAGTCGGAACGGAAGTCGCGGATAAGCAGATGGCAGCAGCCAGAATCAACGCGGCACGTTTCACGGTCAGAGCCTCCGGTTCATCAGAGCGGGAACGCGGACTGCCTCGGGGCAGCCATCGCGTCGCACTGTGGCGAGTCCCGCTCAGCGATTCCAGAGTTGGAATCGTGCCGTGGACGTTTCTGACAGGCGGCGGATGCGGGACAAGCGTCACCAGCCTGCGTGCTCTTGAGGTTGCTGACGCAGCAGGGCAGGGCTCGCGGCACCTGTCGGCAATCTTTGCGCAGATTACCGGATTTTCGTGACCGGCAACTTTCACTCAACCGGCACTGCTGCCCCGACCGATAAGGATGACGTGCTGAGGTGCCCTGCGCGCTGTGGAGTGCGCACGCTTTGGCGACGTGCAAACCTGAGAAACGGTGTTTGCCGGCTTCAGAATCCGCCCTCGCGGACGTCTGGCCGGCAGGATTTCTGGTGAGGCTCTCATGGGACGTCTGGTCAAATCTCCGGCGAATCAGGCCCGGGCTGAGCGGCGGCAGTTCGACGAGGAGCAGTTTCTGCGCGACGCGGGAGCGCTGGCCTCGCGACTGCAGACCGAACTGCAGCAGGGTTCGGGACAGGGGGCAGAGCAGGGTGGTGCGGACGTGCCGGCTCGTAGCTCGCCGCTTTCGTCAGAACTTGCCGCCACGCTGAACGACGTTGCGGCTCGCGATCTGGCTGAGCCGGGTGGACCGACGGATGAGGACCTCGGGATCACGGTTGAGACGATCGGTGGTGAGGAGCCTCGACTACGCGTGTTCGCTCCGAAGGACGAAGCCGACTCGCACGACGGCGACGCCGAAGCAGTGACGGAATCTGAGACGCAAGCAGCGCTGCCGCGATCGGAAGTGCGTGGCATTCGCGATCAGATCGAGCGGGAACGCGAGGAGATCGAACGGGCGAAACGGGACCTGGCAGACGAACAACGACGCTGGGCCGAACGGCACGCGCAGCAGACGCGGCAACTTGAACAGCAGCTTGATCAGATCGACGAGTGGAAGCTGCAGTTGGCAGAACGCGAGCAGGCAATGGTTGCCTCGGAACGCGATCAGTCCGCGCGGCTGGAAGCGGACTTTCAGAACCGGAACGCGAATGAGCAGTCCGAGACGCAGCAGTTGCTCGACCAGTGTTCGATTGAGCGGGCTGAGCTGGCTGGCGAGATCGAGCGGTTGCAGCAGGAGCTGGATCGACGTTCTCGCGGGTACGCTCGGATTGAAACCGAACTGCGCGCTCAACTGGAGAACGCGGACGACGAACGCACCGCTCGGCGGCTGCAGGTCGTCGAAGAGTGTGACCGGCGGATGGCGGAGCTGACCGACGAGAAGAAGTCGCTCGCCGAACTGCGACGCCGGACCGAGGACGAAGTCGCTGCCGGCAAGGCTGCGATTCGGCAGGAGCAGCGTGACTGGGAGCGGAAGCTCGCGGATCATCGCCAGGAGATGCGTGACCAGACGCAGACTCACTAACGCCGGCTCGCTCAGGAACGCGCGGAGTTTCAATCGTTCGTCGCGGAAGAGACGGCGGCGATTAACGCGGCTCGTCGCGAACTGCAGGCGGACGAGCAGGAGCACGCGGCGATGGTCTCGGCGGAGCGGCGGCAGCTTGACGAGG
>JAPOLP010000136.1 GCA_029977045.1 Planctomycetota bacterium | reverse complement strand
TGCACACCCTGTGCGGCGTTTGCACGATAAAAAATCCGCGCAGAATTCTTGACGCAAAAGCGTTTGCGCGCATGAGCTGAGCGGCTTGCAGCGCAAAGACGCTGAGACGCAAAGTGCGCAGAGAGTCTTTGCGATTCTCCGTGCCTTTGTGTCTTTGCGCTGCGGTCAGGCCGGACTGGTAAGGTTCCCCAGGCGGATCAGAACATCGCCAGCAGCGGGAAGACCTCAGTCTGCAACTCGCCGCCGGTTACGTGTACGTTGCCGTCTCCGTCGATGAACACGTCGACTTCACTGCGGACGCCGAACTCGGGCAGATAGATTCCCGGCTCGACCGAGAAGCAGGTGTTGCGCATCACGAGGCGTTCTTCGCGGGTTTCCAGGTTGTCCATGTTGGCTCCGTTGCCATGAACTTCCTGGCCGATGCTGTGCCCCGTGCGGTGGCAGAAATATTCGCCATAACCAGCCTGATCGATCACGGCCCGGCACGCGTCATCGACTTCCCAGCCCTGCAGCGAACGTCCCGCCGCGTACGCGCTTTTGACACACTCGATGGCGGCGTCGCGGGCAGCAGCGACGATGTCGAAGATGCGGGAGTACTGCTCTGGCACGGTCGTGCCGACAAAGCCGGTTCTGGTAAGGTCGCTGTAAACCGCTCGCGGTCGGTCCATCTTCGCCCACAGGTCAACGAGCACGAAGTCGCCTTCGCGAATCTGAGTCTGCTCGCCAGTCCCGGTCTCGTAATGAGGATCGCCGCTGTGCGGACCGACGCCGACGATTGGCGGGTGATAGGTCGTCATCCTGTTGTCAGCGAAGTGCTGCATGATGACGTCGCTGACGGCGGACTCTTCCGCGAACCCGACCGACCGCACCTGCTCGACGATATATCCGAACGCCGCCTCGAACGCCGAGTTCGTATGCACCGCCGCTTCCTGGTGCATCGCCCACTGTTCCGCGTCCCAGGTCGCCTCGAACGACTGAATCAGATCGCCCGACGGAATGATCTCGCACCCGAAGCTGCGAACCAGTTCGACCGTCCCGGCATCGACGCGCGAGATATACGGATTCGCGTTTCGCGGCGAGTACTCCATGCCCAGCCGCGAGCAGCCACTGACGAGCGACTCGACCCCGGCTTCCAGCTCCTGCCACTTCAGAAAGACAGTTGCCTCACCCGGCAGATGATCAAAGACGCCGGACTCGATCCGATGCACCAGCTTTCGCGGCTGACCTTCGCGCGGAATGAAGTACAGGCACCGCCGCGATCCCATCTGATCGTCCGGCAGTTCCAGCACTCGCCGAGCCAGCACGTTGCTGCCGCGGAAGTCGTACAGCAGCCAGCCATCGAGATTCTGTTCCGCGAGAGCGTGTTGAATGCGAGCGAGGTCGAACATCATCGAGTCCGTTCAAGAAGCCAGAAGGAGCGTCTCAAGCCGCCAGAAGAAGGCGAGGGATCAGGGGATTAACGGATCACCACGAAAAACACAAAAGACACGAAAACCTGTCGTCGAGTTTTTCGTGTCTTTTGTGTTTTTCGTGGTTGGCTCACTGGTCGGTCGAGAGCGCAGCTCAGGCCGGCGTGGTTAAGACAATGCGTCACGGGGCCGCTACAGTGCTGCTCCGACGGATCACTCCTCACACTGAAGGTACAGCCCCATCCATCTGCTGCTTCCATTCTGCTCCAGCGTGCTGGTGATCTTCGGGCTGTTGTCGCTCAAGCGGGCTCAGGATCGCGGGGTGTCGACGTGGACGGCGATGATCCTGACGTGCTGGGCCTCGGCGTGTGTGTTTCCGGGTCTGGCCGTGCTCGGCGGGACGATGCAGCCGGTGACGATGCTGTGGCAGCCGGCGATCATCGGCGGACTGTTTATCGCCGGGCAGCTCTTCACGTTTCTGGCGGTGCATCGAGGCGACGTGTCGGTCGCGGCTCCGGTGATGGGCATCAAAGTGCTGATCGTTCCGGCGGCGACTCCGCTGTTTGTCGAACACACGCTGCCGGCGCGAGTCTGGATCGCGGCGGCGATCGCGGTTGTGGGCGTCGTCTTCGTGCAGGCTCGCGATGCGTCGGTTGAGCGGTCACGAATTCTGGCGTCGGTCGGCTTTGCGCTGCTGGCCGCGTGTTCGATGACGCTGTTCGACCTGCTGATCCAGCGCTGGGCGCCGGCATGGGGAGCGGGCTATTTCCTGCCGATCGCGTTTGGCTGCGCGGCGTTGCTCTCACTGCTGTTTCTGCCGCTGGCGGATAAGCCGTCAAAGGTGAAAGAGAAAGTGGCGTTGCGACCTCTGGCGATTGGCGCCGGACTGATGGCCGTCCAGGCGATCGGGATGACGCTGACGATCGGCATGTTCGGTGACGCGACGCGGGTCAACATTGTGTACTAGCTGCGAGGACTCTGGGGCGTCGTGCTGACGTGGATCCTGACGCACTCGGCGGGGAAAACCGCGACCGCCGCGCAGCACCGAACGATGGCCCTGCGGCTGGTTGGAGCTATTCTGATCGGCGCGTCCGTTGTGATTTCGATTACCTGAGCCGGCGTTGCGGCTCATTGTCCGAGGTCCGCTTCCGATGATTCGTCGATTTGCCGCACTGTCGTGTCTGGGATTGCTGCTCGTTCTACCGGTTCGGTCACTGCAGGCTCAGCAGCCTGATCCTGAGATCGTCGCGCGTTACCGAGCCGCAGCATTGCGCGGCGGCGAGGCGGAGCGTGGAGCGGTCGTCTACAAGTCGAAAGAAGCCGCCTGCACGAAGTGTCACACGGTCGAAGGTCGAGAACGCAAGGCGGGGCCGAGCCTCAAAACCGTGGGTGACAAGTTCACCATCGAGCAGCTCGTCACTGCGGTGCTGGAGCCAAGTGCCCGGATTCACCCGGACCATGCCACGACGACAATCACCACGGTCGCGGGCAAGGTCATCAACGGAGTTCTGTTCTCGCGAAGCAGGGAGGAGATCGAGCTGCTGGACGTCGAAGGCAAATCGGTCCGCATTCCGTTGAAAGAGATTGAAGCTGAGCAGCCGAGCAATACATCGCTGATGCCGGTCGGGCTGAACAAGACGGTGTCGGCGGAACAGTTCGCTGACCTGATCGCCTTTCTGAGCACGTTGCGGCAGAACCTCGGCAAGTCGGCCTGGCCGGGAATGCCTGACGAGATGCCGATGGTCGCTCGGCCCGCGCGGCTGGAACGGCTGCACTCCGAAGAGATGCGGTTTGATCATCCGGTCTGCGTGATCGCGAGTCCGCGGGCAGCCGGCGAGTTTTTCATCGTCGAACAGAAGACGCGGCACATCTGGCGGCTGCAGAAGGGGAGTGACGGCCTCAGCAATGACCGCAAGGAGCTGTTTGTTGATCTGAGCGCCGAAGCGTCGACCGGCCAGTTTGAAGGTGTCGTCTGCCTCGCGTTTCACCCGGACTTCAAACGCAACCGCAAGTACTACGTGAACTATCACGTCCGGAATCAGGGCAGCCACTTCTCGCCGATCATCGCCGTACGTCACGCGACGGCTGACCTGCAGAACGACGCTGGCGGCAAGTCGCGACGGCTGCTGCAGATCCCGCAGGACACCGATCTGCACTGGGGCGGCATGATCGCCTTTGGTCCGGACGGGTATCTCTACATCGGAGCTGGCGATGCCGGTCCTCAGGATGATCCGGAAGGCAACAGTCAGAACCTGAGCCTGCTGCCAGGTTCGATTCTGCGGATCGATGTGAATCGCACCGAGGGCGATCTGCAGTACGCTATCCCGAGCGACAATCCATTCCGCGAGAAGAGCGGCGGCCTGCCAGAGCACCTGAAGAATGCTCGACCGGAAATCTGGGCTTACGGTGTTCGGATGCCGTGGCGGTTCAGTTGGGACAGTGCGACCGGCGATCTGTGGGTTGGCGACATCGGCCAGACGCTGTTCGAGCAGGTGCGCATCGTGCGACTCGGCGAGAACCACGGCTGGAATGTCTATGAAGGTTTCGCCGAGTTCTCCGACCGGTATCGCCGCGAAGGCGAGACGTACATTCCGCCCGTGCTTTCGTACCGCCGCAAGGACGGCGTCTCGGTCACGGGCGGGTACGTCTATCGTGCGAAGAAAGACTCGTCTTATTACGGCGCGTTCATCTTCGGCGACTTTGAGTCCAAACGCATCTGGGCGATGAAGCAGAAGGATCGCAAGCTGATCAAGGTCCGCCAGATCGCGTCGTGTCCGGAGAAACCGTGCTCGTTCGGCATCGACGAAAACGGCGAGCTGCTGGTCGTCGGCTACGAAGGTTCAATCTATCGGTTGCTGCTGGACGATTCCGTGTTTGAATAGCGCACCTGCGAGTGGCAGTTCGACACGTCTGGATGTCAGGGCGGTTTTCTCATGCTGAAGTTGCTGGACCATGATAACGCGGAAAACGGCGGTATTTCCCGGCGTGAAGCGTTGCGCGTCGGCGGGCTGAGTGCCCTTGGGCTGAGTCTGCCGGACGTGCTGCGGATGCAGGCTCAGGCCAGCGAGCGTGCCGGTCGCGAGGTCAACTGCGTGCTGCTCTGGCTGCTCGGAGGACCAAGCCATATCGACATGTACGATTTGAAGCCGCTGGCCCCGGCTGAGATTCGTGGTGAGCTGAGTCCGATTTCGACCAACGTTCCGGGACTGGAACTCGGCGAGCTGATGCCGAACATGGCGGCTTGTGCTGACAAGTTCTCGGTGATCCGCTCGATGCACTCGTACTCGCCGACGCACGGCATGGGCGACCATCACCTGATGAGCGGTCGCAAGTGGAGCAGCGCGATCGTGCCGCCCGGTTACGGAGCGATGCTCACCTGGCAGCAGGAACGCCGAGCCCGCCAGACGCCGCCGTTCGTCCAGATCGGAAAACTCACGAGCACGAGTTACGGCGATCCGGGACTGGGCGGGTACCTCGGACGAACGTACGACCCGTTTATCGTCGAATCCGATCCGAACTCGTCGAGCTTCGCGGTCAACGAATTCTCGACTCCGGAGACGATCGAAAGCGGCAGACTCACGGATCGTCAGGGACTGCTGGCTGCTGTCGATCGGTTTCAGTCGCGAGTCGAGCAGCAACCGGGGTTCGCGCGGACTCATGACGAGTTACAGCAGCGAGCGTTCTCGATGATCACGTCGTCGAAGGCGAAGAACGCGTTTGACATCTCGCAGGAGTCGGAGGCCACTCGTGACGCTTACGGTCGCAATCGAGTCGGACAGGGACTACTGCTGGCTCGGCGGTTGATCGAGGCCGGCGTCCGATTCGTCACGGTCAAAGGCTATGTGCGTTACGGCTGGGATCATCACCCCGAAGTCTTTCCGCGACTGCGCACCGAAGTGCCGCCGTACGATCAAGGCTACGCAGCGCTGCTGAATGATCTGGCCGCTCGCGGGATGCTCGATAACACGCTGGTGATTACGGCGGGTGAGTTCGGACGAACTCCACGGCTGAACGCTGATCCTCGAGCACCGGGCCGCGACCACTGGAACCGCTGCTTCAGTCTCACGCTGGGCGGCGGCGGAATCCGTACCGGCCAGGTGATCGGAGCAAGCGACAAACACGCCGCCGAGATCGCCGACCGACCGGTGTCCGTGCCGGACTTCGCAGCGACGGTTTACCACGCCCTCGGGCTCAACCCACAGGCCGAACTGCGAACATTGGACGACCGACCGATGCTGGCCCTGCCGGAAGGCGAAGTCATCCAGGAACTCGTGTAGCGCGATTCGCTACCTGGAACTCAGGTCGCGAATCTGCTGCGAAGTCAGAGCACGGTTGTAGATTCGCAGATCGCGCATCCGGCCATTGAAGTAGTCGTGCTGGCCGAAGCCGATCTTCAGTGGGCGATCCGGTTTCAGATCGAAGGCCGCTGAGTCGAATTCGTCGCTTTCGGAGACGAGCTGCCTGTCGACGTACAGCCGCAGGTGGGATTGATCACGGACCGCGGTCAGGTGTCGCCAGCCAGGTTGCAATTGTTTGTCGTAGCTGACCGCCTTACCGGCTTCGAGTGAGTGGATGTGACCGCTGGGCAGCACTCCGCAGAACAGCTTTCCGTCGAAGACTGCCATCGACCACGCCCGGCGATAACGCACGTTCGGGGTTTGGTCGAGCTGCCCGGTGCTCGTCCATTTGGAATCGCCGTCGTAACGGAAGACCGCTCCCAGCGGCAGCGTGCCGGCGTAGAACTTTCCGTTGTAAACGCTGACGGCCATGACTTCTTTTTCCTCGCCGAGTTGTCCGATGTGCGACCACTTTTGTGGACCGTCAAAGCGGAATACTGAACCCGTTGGCCAGGTGCCGACGTGCAGGCCGCCTTCGTACGTCATCATCGAATAGACCTGCGTTGTGTCCGGGACCGGGCCGAGGCGTTCCCACTCTTTGTCGCCCTGGTAGCGGAAGAAGCCGCCGGCGTCGTAGCTCAGGCCGAACAGATCGCCGTTGTGGACGCCGACGTGAGTGACTCGCAGGCCGGGGCAGCCGCAGTCGGTCCATTTGCCGATTCCATCGAAGCGATACATGCCGCGCGTTCGGGGCTTGTCACGCCACGCACCCGTGGTACCCGTGCCCGCGTAGAGCTTTCCCTGATAGACAGTCAGTCCGCTGATACTTCGGACGTCGGCGATCTTCCCGCAGTCCGTCCACTCGGTACCGCCTTCGTAGCGGTAGACGTTGCCGCCGTGACTCTTGTTGCCAGACAGCGGCAGTGACGAGCCGCCGCCGTCGTACAGTTCCGAGCCGACATACAGCCGCCCGTTGAAAACAGCGAGGCCCTTCAGTCCGTTAGCGGGTGACGGAGCACCGCAGTCGACCCACTTTTGGCCACCGGCGTAGCGGTAAACGTGGCCACGTTCGTTCTCACCAGGCTCCCAGGTAGCGGCATAAAGATCGCCGTCGAAGACCGTCAACGAATTGATCATCCAGTTGTTGCCCGGTCGGCCGCAGTCGATCCAGGCGTCGCCTCCCTGAGCGGTATCGATGCCGAAGAAGACGTTTCGCCAGTTCGACTGTGACGACGTTACTCCGGAGTAGTTGAGCAGCCCGAAGTTGAAGCCGTTGCGAGTACTCGGGTCGTACCAGCTGAGAATGTCGCCCAGAGCGTCGTCGAGTTCCGCTTCAGTTTTGACTTCGACCGAGATCGTGAACGGTCGGCTTCCCAGTGCAGGGACCTGGTTCGCGGGAACCTCAAGCCAGCTATGCCGACCGTCGAAAGCGGCACCCTCGCCGCCGTCAAAAGTGACCCCGTGATTGATTGCGTGGCGGTTGTCCCCTGACGAGTCCTGCACGTCAGCGGTCAGTTTCCAATGAGCGGCCAGGCCATCGTCTGCGAGCGATTCACTTCCGGTGAATGCCACCGGAAACAGGTCGGCGAGGCAGAAGCACAGAAACGTGAATGCTCGTCGCTGACGAAACAGTGCTGAGGTGGGCGACGTCATGCTCAGTGCTCCTCTGGAACTATGAAACCGCCCCGGCAGCAACGAGGCTGCCGGGGCGGTCAGGCGATTCGACTGTCAGCGCTGCTCTAACAGTTCGCGTGCTACTTGACGCGAACCAGCTTCATCAGGCGGCCGGAGACGTTCCAGTCCTGCACGTACAGGTTGCCGTCGGCGTCCCAGTACGAACCGTGAGTGCCACTGAAGATGCCTTCGACCCACTGGTCCTGTGGGATGTTGAAGTTGCGGCCCTTGCCGGGATCCGGGTTGTGTCCCAGCACGGCGATGATTGTGTTCGTCTTATTGAGGATGACGACTCGACCGTGCAGGTCGGGGACCGAGACGAAGTCGCCCTGAACGGCAGCCGACGTTGGCATCCCGAGTCCGGTGATGACTTCCTCAATAAACTCGCCTTCCAGCGAGTAGTGCAGCAGGCGGCCCTTGGGTGCGTGGTTGCGGTCACAGATCAGCAGTCGCGGAGGGTCGTAGCGAGTGTCAAGCGTCATGCCGTGCGCTGTGTTGAACTGCTTGAGTTCGTTGCCCTTCGTGCCGAAGTGCGAGAGGTACTTGCCGGTCTTGTCGAACTTGAAGATGTGATTGCTGGCGTAACCGTCCGACAGAATGATGTCGCCGTTTGGAGCGACAGTGATGGCGGTTGGGTTGAACTTCGTCAGATTGAGGCCCGACTCTTTGGGGAACGGTAGACGCAGGACAACGTCGCCAGTCTCAGCGTGAATCTTGATGCCCTCGGCGGCGTTGTTCCTGGCCGCGTAGATGAACTCGTCCTCGCCTTCCTGCCGGATCTCGATGTCGTGATACGCGGTGTAGTCATCACCGACGAAGCGGCGAAGCAGCTTGCCATCGGGAGTGAAGACGAACACGCCCATGTTGGCGCTGCAGTAGACGTTGCCGGCCTTGTCGACAACGACTCCGCCGTGCGTCGAGCCGAGGACGGACTTGCCGTTCTCATCAAGCCCCCAGCCGGGGACGGTATCAAACGTCATTGCTCCGGCACCCATCCGAACGGGGTCCGCAGCGATGCTCGACAGGGTCGGAGACAGAACAAGTGCCAGAATGGCGCTCAACAGAGTGATTCTCTTCACGGCGAGGGCTCCTGATGGTTCTTTGTTTGTTGCGACGCGCGACCGCAAGGACACAGGGGGAATCGGCTCCAGGTGTCGACGATTCCGCGACAGACAGTCGAATGAAATGGCTGCCGGACGGAGACTCGACCTCGGAAAGTATTGATGGTCGCTGATTCGAGCCCGCCGGTAAATCGTGGCGAGAACTTTCGCGTCACGTCAGGGGCCGCGCTGAAGCACTGCCTGAGTCTCGCTATTGGAAGAGACCGCGCGTCGTGGCCCGTCAGAATTCCGAGACAAGCCAGTCGGGTGGCATCAGAGTGAAGAACTCTTCGATTTCGTCCGGGCTACCAATGACGATGTCACCCGGATCGGCGCCGGCACCGCTGCCGCCCGCGAGAATATCGAACCCCGCGTCTCCCATGACCGAGTCGTCGCCCTGCATTCCGATTGCGAAGTCGCTGTCGGCTCCGCCAAACAGAGAATCGTTGCCGAGGCCGCCGTACAGAGAATCGTTGCCGTCATATCCCAGCAGCACGTCGTTGCCGGAAACACCATCCAGACCGTCGTTCTCAGTGCCGCCGTCGAGGACGTCGTCGCCAGCGTCACCAATCAGCGTGTCGTTGCCGGACTGACCGTTGAGCGTGTCGTCGTCGTCGCCGCCCCGCAGGCTGTCATCGCCCGCTTCGCCAAACAGGCGGTCGCGTCCCGAATCGCCGAGCAGCGTGTCGTTGCCCGATCCTCCGTAAAGGCGGTCGCCACCTGAGCCACCATCAAGCAGATCGTTACCCGCCCCTCCGAGCAGGCTGTCGCCAGAGCTGCCAACTCCGAAGAGTTGATCGTTGCCAGCGCCGCCGTCAAGCGTGTCGCGACCGCCACTGCCAACCAGGGTGTCGTTGCCTCCGTTTCCGATCAGCAAGTCATCGCCGCCAAACCCAACGGCATAGTCGGGGCCGGAACCGCCGATCAACGTGTCGTCGCCATCGTCGAGGAAGACGACGGTGCTGCCGCTGAAGCCACCTGCATCGACAAGATTTGCGGACGCGCCGAGGGTAAGCCTAACGGACTCGATTTCTCGCAGCACATCGTTGCCGTTGCCCGTCAGGCTACTGTTGGTAATCGTAAAGTCGGTGTTCCGGCTTTCTATCACTCGGTCGTTGCCAGCGTCGCCGTCGAGTGTGTCATTACCCTCGTCGCCAGTCAGTGTGTCGAGGCTGCCTTGCCCGCGCAGCAGGTCATTGCCAAGTCCGCCGAACAGTATGTCTCGCCCCGCGCCGCCAAGCAGCGTGTCGTCTCCCGTTGAGCCATAAAGTTCATCATCGCCACCAGCACCGATCAGCTTGTCATTACCAAAGTCACCACCCAGTGTGTCGTTGCCATTGCCGCCATCAACGTAATCGTTGCTGTCGCCAGCGATGATTACGTCAGCTCCGTCTCCGCCAAACAAAACGTCGCGATTATCCGAACCCAAAATCGTGTCCGCACCGCTGCCGCCGTTGACCGTTGTCGACCCGCCGAAGGCTCGCAGGTCGAACGAATTACCACTGGCTCCGCCAGTCAGGATGAGGTTTTCCAGGGACGCGAACGTGTCGATACCAAGCCCAGTTAGCGTGGTTGAGGTCGCGACAAAGTTCACATCGCCTGTTTCGACGAGGAAGTCGCCGCCCGATCCTCCATCCAGAGTGTCGTTACCGAGTCCGCCGCTGAGCTGGTCGCCTGCACTGCCGTTTCCGCGAACGAGATCGTCGCC
>JAPOLP010000236.1 GCA_029977045.1 Planctomycetota bacterium | reverse complement strand
GCCTACGTGCGCACGCTCAGCGACGGTCGCTACCGCTACCGAGGCCCCATGCTGCACGGCGTCGCTGATCAGCTCGGCCCAACCGCGACGCTGGTCGTTGGAGGCGTCGAAGTCGTCGTCTCAACCTACCGGCGACAATTGCTGGACGCCGAAATGCTCCGCATCGCGGGGATCGACCCGACCAACCGCCGGCTGCTGGTCGTCAAGAGTGCCGTACACTTCCGAGCCGACATCGGCCCCCTGGCCGCTCACATCTTCGACGCCGACACACCCGGCATTCACCGCCCGGACTTTGCCTGCTTCGATTACCAGAACCTGCGGCGACCGATCTATCCGCTGGACTCGGACGTCAGTTTTCAGGCCAGAAAACCGTAGGCCGGACCGAGTGCAGCGAGTTCCGGCAGACGACCCCTGCGAGCTGATGTCGCCTTTGGCCGGACTGCCGTAGCGGCGTAGAGCTTGTTACGGCCTACGGTATCCGCGGCGTCGTTTACCCGAACAGTTCCAGCAGCGGGGTGCCGTGGTCGACGATCTGTGTCGGGCGGCCAGTGGCGTCGGGGAGCCGGAGTTCGGAGTCGATACCCAGCGCGTGATAGATCGTTGCCGCGAGGTCTTCGGGGCTCGTTGGCGGAGTGATCGCGTAGGCCGCGTCCTTGTCCGTTTCTCCGTACAGAGCGCCGCGGCGGATGCCGGCTCCGGCGAGCACTGCCGGGAACAGCGTGCTCCAGTGATTGCGGCCCCAGTTGGCGTTGGCCTGCGGAGTGCGACCCATTTCGCCCATGCAGACAACCAGCGTTTCGTCGAGCAGTCCGCGGTCTTCGAGGTCCACCAGCAACGTCGACAGCGCGGAATCGAGCGTCGGCAGCAGGTGATCCCGGACATCGTTGCTGTGGGTGTGCGAGTCCCACGAGTAGCCGTCGACGCAGTCGTAATGCACCGTGACGAACCGCCTACCCGCTTCAATCAACCGCCGGGCCATCAGCGTCGACTGTCCGAACAGATGCCGCCCGTAAGCGTCACGCAGCTTTGCCGGTTCCTGAGTGATGTCGAGTGCCTGCCGCGTCTTCTCCGATGCGACCAGATCGAGAGCCCGCTGCTGGAACTGGTCGTACGCCGCGATTGACGTCGACGTCAGGGCTCGACGGCTGTCGTCGAACTGCGAAAGCAGATCGCTTCGCCGACTGACCCGGTCGAGTGTGACAGTCGCGTCGCTGACGAGGCCTTCGATCTGAAACGTCAGCTCGTCGTCAGTCATGTCCCGCCAGTACGGGTTGTCCTTCGAGTCCTTCTTGTCGATCCGCGTGTTGACGGGATCGAAGCCGCGACCGAGCCAGCCGCCGGTCTCGCCAGGCCGTCGCAACTGCACGCGATACTCCTGCAGCCGGCCGAGGAAGTTCGGAACGACAACGTAGCTCGGCAAATCGCGGTTCGCTTGCGCGTGATGCTGCGTCAGGTACTCGACTACCGAGCCCATCGCCGGCCAGTCCTGCGGCGTGACGTTGAACCCTCCGCCGATCGGCAGATGCCAGCGATGCCCGGTCTGGATGTAGTGCCCGCCGCCACTGTGGTCATTGAAGTCGTGGCTCATCGTGCGGATCACGGTGAAGCGATCAGACACGGCGGCCGTCTTCGGCAGTTGCTCGGAGATCAACAGTCCCGGCGTCCGCGAGGCGATCGGCTTGAACGGCCCACGGATCGTATCCGCGGCCTCGGGCTTCATATCGAATGTCTCATGCTGCGCCGGTCCTCCGAACAAAAAGAGGAAGACGACGTTCTTCGCACGAGCGTTCCGGAATGGATCCACTGCCTGAGCCGCCAGGACCTGCGGCAGATTCAGCCCCAGCAAACCGGCTCCCCCGGCCTGCAGCACATGACGGCGGGAACAGGCCGGAAACACCGGCTGTTCACAGGTTGAACGCGGGCGACCGAGAATTTCGAGCATGGGACAGCCCCTGAACGAGACAACAAATCCGCAGTACGGCGAGCCACTGATCTACTCGACCTCGCTCAGAGCGGCAACGGGAATCGAATGGCGACTCCATGTAGCTACCGTCGTCAGACGGTGGGGGGACACGCCAGACGATCCAAATCGATAAAGCCCCACGCTCTGGCGAGCGTAGCTACGGCTTACAACTTTCCCGTCAGAGCCTTCAGGCGCTTCTGAGCATCAGCGGCGAACTCAGACTCCGGAAACTTCTGCAGCAGGAGCTGGTAGCTCTTCGCGGCAGCCGGTTTGTTTCCGAGTTGCTCGTCGCACTTGCCGGCCTGCAGCAACGCGGCGGACTGCCATTCCGGGAAGCTGTAGAGGCTGTCGACTTTGAGATACTCCTCAAGCGCTTTGTCGAGCTTCTTTTCGAGCAGCCAGGTCTCGGCGATCATGAACTGAGCTTTGGCCGCTGTCTCAGTACGCGTGCCGAATTCGGAACGGATGACGCTCTGGAAAGCATCGCGGGCCTTGTCGAAGCGAGCCTGTTGTTTCCACGCTCGACCGACGACCTCGTCCACCTGGTGCTGCACTGGCGACTTCGCATCGAGTGCCCGCAAACGGTCGGCGGTCTTCAGAACGTCGTCGTACTTCTTCTGTCGGAACTGAGCTTCCGCCAGCAGCGGCCAGGTGTGCGGAAACCACTCGGTCTCGGCGACGTCGGGATTCTGAGCCTGCCCGATCAGCTCGCTCAGCAGTTGCTCGGCGAGTTCGCTGCGACCGATCCGCAGTTCACCGTCGGCCAGTCGGAACTTCGCTTCCGTCAGGTAGCGGCTTTCCGGGAAACGCTTCGTAAGATCGTTTGAGCGATCAACGACGTCCTGCCAGGCCTCTGATTCGACCGCGATTCCCACCAGCCGGTAAAGCGCGTCTTCCTGGACATCGACGGCAGCTTTCGCATCGTTTGTCAGCTCTGCGAAGGCTGTCTTTGCAGCGTCGAGATTTCCGTTAATCAAGTCGCTCTCGGCCAGGCTGTACCGAGCGGCGGAAGCGTGCTTGCTGTCGGGATGCTCCTTAACCAGCCGACGGAAGACCTCGTCGGACTTCGCGTACTGCTCGGCTTCGTACAGGACGAGAGCCCATTCGTTGAGCACCTGATCGTGCTCGGCAACCGCCGCGTAAGCATCGGCGACAGCCTTGTAGGCGGCATCGGCTTTGTCGGTCGCCGCTGCCTGTGTCTGCAATCGAGCGACCTGCAGGCCGGCGAGGAACGCGTTTCGCGATGGCTGATAATTCTGGAACGCCGCTTCAAACGCCGCGATCGCTTCGGCTGCTTTACCGCCGTGCTGCAGCGAGTCGCCAGCCATGAACGCAGCCTCGGCAGCGAGATCGTCCTTCGGATGCTGCGTCACGACCTGCTGGAAGTGAGCGTTCGCGTTCGCGAAGTCGCCCTTGCGGTACTCGCCCCATGCCTGGCCGGACAGTGCCGCCGCGTGAAATGGTGACTCGACGCCCGACGACGCCAGCGTCTGGAAATAGCGGATCGCCTGGTCCCACTCGTTCGCCGCGAAGGCCGCCTCGGCGACGGTTTGCAGCGTTCGCGAGACGACCGGGCTGCTGGCGTGTTCGCTGGCCAGCTTGCCGACCGACGTTTCAACGTCCGCCCACTTCGCTCCGCGAGCCTGAGCAATCGCCAGCAGACTGAGCCCCTGATCGACACGCTCGTCCTGCGGGTTGTTCTTGAGAAATCCATCCGCCGCCTGCGTCGCCTGGTCGAGCTGCCCGGCTTCGAGACTCAGGTGAGCGAACATCAGCAGGGCATCGCCGTTCCCCGGCTGAGGCGTCTTCAGCAGCTCCGTCGCGAGCGGTTCGATCGCTGCGAGTGCTCCCGCATTGTCACCCTGACTCTGCAGAACCCGAGCGAGCTGCAGCCGTGCATCGGCAGTCGTCTGAGCGTTCTGCGACTCCGCGAGCACACTGCGATACAGCTCGGTCGCCCGCGAGACGTCACCGTCGGCGGCTCGCAGTTCAAGGAACCGAGCTCGCTGCAGCTTCTGCGCGAAGCGAATGCCGCTTGTTGCAAACTCGCGGTCAAAGCGGTCGAGCACCAGTTCCGTCGCCTGGAGCTTGTGCTTACGCACGGCGTCGTCCGTTGTCGCTTCGGTCGCAAGCAGCATCGCATCGGCCGCGAAGTAAAGGCTCTGATCAGCGAACTGCCCCTGCGGCCAGCGGTCGGCGGCTTCCAGAAACCGTCGCTCGGCCTGTTCGAGATTGCCTGCTCGACGCTGGCATGCCGCGAGTTGAAAGACGACGGACTCGGCCAGCGGATGCTCCTTCGCACGCTCGGCGACTTCGTTCAGAGCCTCCGCCGCGTCGGCGTACCTGTCGAGTGCCTTAAGCGTCAGCCCGCGCCAATAGCCGGCAGTAACAGCCTGCTGAGCATCGACTTCCGCCTGCTGAAACAGCGGCAGCGCTTCGGCGAAGTTCCCGAGCTGGTACTGCGCGAAGCCGCCGTTCAGACGGGCCACCGACACGAGCTTGCTCGTCGAAAAGTCGCTCTCGACGCGTTTGTATTCGGCAATCGACTCCGCGTACTTCTGCTTCGCGAACAGCAGATTACCGAGTGCAAACTGAGCGGCATCCGCGCGAGTCCCGGCCTTGTCCGCTGCCACCTCGCGGTAAGTCGCGACGGCATTGTCGACGTCGTCGAGAGCCTCGTAAGCCTGCGCGAGCCCGAACCGAGCTTCGACCGCCATGCGGCCTTTCGGAAACAGGTCCAGCGACTTCTTGAGACTGCTGACTGCCGACTCGTTCTTACCGAGCCGCCGCTGAGCATCCCCGAGGTACGCCCAGGCGAACTCACGGAACGGGTCGGTCTGGTGCTTCGCGAGTGCCTGCAGAAAATCGTTAACGGCTGGTTCAAGATCACCGAGCTGGTAGCTGCACTCGGCAATGCGATAGTCCGCGTGCGCGACTTCGGAACTCTTCGGAAACTTCTGCACGAAGCCCCGCAGCGTTGTTCGAGCGGCATCGAACTTCTCCCGCTGAAGCTGCGTCAGACCGAGGTAGTACGTGCCCAGCGGCACCTGCTCGTGCTGCGGATACTTTTCTAGGAACTTCGCAAACGCGTCCTCGGCCAGCGACCAGCGTTCCTTCTGGTACAGCCCCTTCGCCGCCAGAAACGTATCGAGCCCTTCGTCGGCGAGCAGTGTCGAACCACCGAGCAGGCTGCCAATCACGGCCAGCAACCCGAAACACACGCCGCGTATCCATCGATCTGAGCGAACGAATTTCCGTCCGGCCATCAGTCTTCTCCCGAGAATCCCTGCAGGTTTCTGAACGCAGCCCGGCATCGTATCCGCCCGCAAACTCCCGCGCAACACACCGTCCCGCTGATCATTCCGCAATCCGCACTCCCGATTCCGCATTCGCCCGACGCTTTCTCCCGGCCAGCCGCTGCCGTAAAACTCACCGACTTCCACCACTTTCAGCCGCAAGCCGCCATGATCTTCGTTCTCGATAACTACGACTCGTTTACGTACAACCTGGTCCAGCGACTTGGCGAGATCGACGCGTCACTCGACATTCGCGTCGCCCGCAACGACCAGATCACCCTCGACGAGATCGCCGACCTGGCTCCCGAACGGATCATCATCTCGCCCGGCCCCTGCACTCCTGCCGAAGCCGGCCTCTCGCGAGAGGTCATCGAACGCTTCGGCCCGAACGTCCCACTGCTGGGCGTCTGCCTCGGCCATCAATGCCTCGCCGAGGTCTACGGAGCAAAAGTCGTCCGCCACGACCGCCTGATGCACGGCAAGGTCTCACCCGTCATCCACGACGGCAAAGGCGTCTTCGCGGGCATCGAATCTCCCTGCGACGCAACGCGATATCACAGCCTTGTCGCGCTGGAATCGACACTGCCCGACTGCCTCGAAGTCTCAGCCTGGTGCGAATGGCCCGGCCACCCGCGCGAGATCATGGGCCTGCGTCACCGCGAGTACCCCGTCCACGGCGTTCAGTTCCACCCGGAAAGCTACCTGACCGCCGAAAACGGCATCCAGATGCTCCGCAACTTCCTGGCCCTGTGACCCAAACTGACGCCGTCACGTGAGGTAGCGGCAGGGCGCAAGCCCTCCGGTTGACCGCGCTGCGAGTCACCAACCCAGCTGCCAGCTACCGACGAAACACGTCGAGGCTCGGCCAACGGTCCTCAAAGCTGCGGATGCATTCTTCGACAGGCGGTTTCACGTTCGGCCACGAGTGCGGTCGAATCCGCACGACTCGACCGGGCCGGAAACCTTCCAGAATCAGCGGGACGTCGAACTGAATCTGAATCCCGCTGCTGCCGAGTGGCGGCTCCGACTCCTGCCTGTCGACCGCGACGATCCGACCGTCCATGCCGTCGTGATCCTGCCACCACGTTCGGAGTGTGTCCTCAGCAGCGGCCATCTTCGCACCGATGTTTGGCTTGAAATCGGCATACAGCGATTCATCCATGCCGCCGAACAGAGTCGCCGTTACCGTCGCCTGGCCGAACTTGCCATACGCGACCGAGTCGACATAGGCCGGCATCCAGCGCGTACGAATGTGGCGGATGTGCCGCTGTCGTTGACGTTCCGCAGCGACGTTCAGCGATGCTTCGTCGAGACAGATGTCAGCGACGTGAAACTGCTGGTACAGGTAACGCGGATGCCAGGTCAGCGCGAGCTGCGCCGTCTGCCCGCCAAGCTCCTTTTGACCGTTCTCCTGCCAGAGACCTTCCGTGACAAGATCGTCAATACCCAGCAGTTCGCGGCCGCGCCAGACTCGCGTCGAACGGTCAATCGTCAGCTTGTGCTCGCCGCCGAGTCCCTCGCCGCCTTCTTCACGGTCCAGGCTCGCGAGCAATTCGCCCTCTGCACCATTCATTGTGACCTGCTTCAACTGCCATGCCTTGCCTTCGCGAAGACACAGGCTCGGGCCATCTTCGAGAAGAATGGCGTGGTTCTCGGCAGGCTCGGTGACGCTGTTGCCTCGCACGACCGGAACGGCAGACGTCTTCGGATCAGGCGGCAGATAAAAGCGACCATACAGAATCGTGCCGATCGGAATGTCACGCAGCTCAGCCGGAGCACCGCGATACCGGATCAATCCATAAGGCAGCATCGCGAAGTGGTGTAGACGGCCTTCCTGGAAGTGGCCGTCGACATGCAGACGCAGGCTGCCTCGCCGGTTGACGTGATCGACGAAAACCAGTTCGCCGCGATACGCCTTCGCGTGTTCGGCTGAGGGGAACTCGCCGGGCGTCGGACGGTACGGCTCGTCGGCTTGCAGGCTTGCGGCAAGTCCCACGAAAACGATCAGGATGCCGATCATGTGGGGCAGGTTTTTAACGTGCCTGGCAGGATGCAATCCTGCCCCACGAATGGGATGAATCTTCACGCTGTCAGCTCCAGTTCGCCATTGCTGTCACCGAACTGCTCCGTCTCAACGCCCATCTTCTGAGCCATCACCAGCAGCAGGTTGCTCAGGTGAGCGTCTTCGTTGGCCGGGCGACTGCACAGGCGGTAGTGCTGGCCTGGATCGTCGAGCCGGTAGCCGTCGAAGTGCCCCTGATTGAAGTCGACATGCCGGCCATGCTGCAGTCCGAGTCCAGCTCCGCCAGCAAGTACCAGCGGCAGGTTCGCGTTGCCGTGACTGTGTCCGTATGCCATCCCACTGCCGAACAGAGACATCGTCGTGTCGAGCAGCGGTTTGCCGTTCGCATCCGGAGTCTCGGCCAGCCGTTTCAGGAAGTAGCTGAACTGCTCGACGCTGAATGTATCGCTCTGCGTCAGCTTCTCCATGTGGCCGGGGTCGCCGTTGTGATGACTGAGTTCGTGACGCGACTGCGAGATACCCAGCTCGGGAATCGCGAGCCCTTGCCCTTCCAGCCCGCTGCTGAACGTCACAACCCGCGTGGCGTCGGTCTGAAACGCGAGCACGATCAGGTCGTAAACCGTGCGGAAGTAATCCCCTGCCTGGACCTGCGAGACATCACGATTCGTGCGTCGTCGATCCGCG
>JAPOLP010000101.1 GCA_029977045.1 Planctomycetota bacterium | reverse complement strand
CTGTTTCCACCTTTGTCCGTTTCTTCAAATCGATGCTGACACAGTTTGCAATCCGACTGATCTGCGGCCTGAGCCTTGTCTGGTGCGTCATGCCGCGAGCCCAGGTTACGTCGGGATTCTTCCGAATCCAGATGCTGGTCACGCTGGGCCTGTCCGCTCTGGCCGGCATGGCCGCCGGGCAGTTCACCGGAGAAGAAGCCGCACCGACGCTGCTTTCACCGTTCGCATTGCGAATCGTCGCCGGAACGCTGGGACTGCTGTCGTTTGTCGGGTCCGTCGCTTGGACGCTCGAACGCCACATCGGTGGCGGACGCTTCGGCTTCGCGATCGCGGCGATCTCGGGCGTGACTCTCGTGCTGAACTGCGTTTCGCAGGAGTCGCTCAGCACGCTGGCGGGCAACCTCTACTGGCTGTCCGAGCTGGCAACGGCGGGCGTCTCCGGAGCGGCGGTTGGCGGGATGCTGCTCGGCCACTGGTATCTGACGGCTCCGACGATGTCGACATCGCCACTGAATCGAGTCAACCTGTGGCTGGGAGCCTGGGCCGGTCTGCGGCTGCTGCTGGCGATCGTCGCGATGACGATGTTTCACGGCGTCGTGTTTGGCGACGGAACGGCTGGACGCTCGGGCGCCTCGTCAACTCACCTGGTCTGGCTGAGCCTGCAGTGGCTCTGCGGGATGCTCGGCCCGCTGGCCTGCTGCGTCATGGTGCAGCGGATCATGAAGTACCGAAACACGCAGTCGGCGACGGGGGTGTTGTTCGTAGCCGTGATCTTCGCGTTTCTCGGTGAGATGGCCGGAGCCCTGCTCCGCAACGAACTGCAGCTTCCGTTGTAACACCCAGCCGGTAACGCCAGGCCCTCACGAAACAACCAACCGACCACTCGATTTGAAACAGCGTCGACACTGACGCGGGAACTCAGCCATGCAGGTCACTTTTCAATGCCCCGTCTGCGAAGCCACCAGCCGCAACGAAGTGACAGCAGAAGTACACTCGCTCAAATGCGGCTGGTGTCAGTGGCAGCGTGACATCCCGAACGCTCATCTGGATGGCGACCGGCCACTGAAGTGCCAGTACTGCGGCAACCCGGACCTGTGGCGACAGAAGGACTTCCCGCAGGGGCTCGGCATTCTGATGGCCGGGACCGGAGCGACGCTCAGCGTCATTGCGTGGGCGTACTACCGACCGTTGCTGGCACTTGGAATCCTGCTGATCTTCGCCGCGATCGACATGGCATTGTTCGTCTTCATGCCCGACGTCCTGGTCTGCTACCGCTGCCGGGCACGACATCGCACGCCAGAGATGGCCGACGATCACCCACGCTTCGACCTGGAACTCGCCGAACGTTACCGCCAGGAAGAAAAGCGTCTGGCAGAAGCTCAGCCGAAGACACCGGACGCCTGACGCAGGTCTTCAGGTGATCGCTTTCGACCGTAGCTGCCATCGCAAGACGGCGGCTGGGATTTCCACGCTCTGGCGAGCGTAGCTACAGAATCATCCAGCAGAGCCTGCGTCTCCTTCCGCACGAGATTCCGGTGAGCCCGGAAGACGACCGGCGCATAAAAAAAGCGGCACCGGCGGGGGGGGGTTGCCGGTGCCGCCTCGAAGAGAGACCTGCAGCAAGGGGAGAGTGATTCCGCGAACCAGAAATGGGAGGGAGGGAGAAGTCCGCGGAAACGAGGGAGGGAGAGGGGAAGTGAGAAGGGAGGGAGTGAAGAGTCTGCAGTTCTCTCTGGACAGGTTCATTGAGCTGCTCGATCGCGACGGTGACCGTCACGCGACACAGCGTTCAGCCAGTTACCGGGCCGCCACTGTTGCCGAGGCCGGCAGCAGGATCGGAGACTCGGATTCGGAAAGCTGATTCGTTGCTTTCCAGCCATTGACGCGAGCGACGCTCACGCTGCGGCTGGATCGTGGTCCGACGGGAACGAAGAGTGACTTCGTCGATCGGGCGGGCGTGGCGACCATCTCGGTTGAGGGGCCGGAAATCTGGCCGAGGCCGTTACCAGTCGGTTTGACCGACGTTCGCGAAGATGACTGCTCGCCTTCGATACGGTCGAGTTCGCCACGATCGTCGAACACGTCGTCGCCAGCGTCGCGAGGTTCTGGAACCGGGCGACGGGCGGTACGGTTTTCATCCGGCTTCTTCGCCGAGCTGATCGGGTCAGCAGTCGGTGCGAGGCTGAGCTGCGTTGCCGACGGAGCGACGGCCATTGCAGTTCCCATCGGAGCCCAGGTCCAGGCAGTGCGAGTGACCGGGACGTTCTTGACGACGGTCACCGGCTTCATCGCGATGACTTCGTCTTCGACCCACTTGATCCGGTTGACGGCGACTTTCCGCGTCGACTGGACGGCCTCGTAGCGAGTCACCTGGTACTGCTGTTTCTGAATCGTCTGCATGGCGACCTGGCGAGTGACCGGCACCTGCTGAGCGACTGTCTGCGGCACGTACTGCCGGGTAGCGATCATGTTCGGAGTGAATGCCGACCGAACCCGGTACGCCGTCCGGTTCAGCCATCCCATCGGAGTCGGCGACGGGTCGTACTCGCACGGAGTGACCTTCGGATTCTGGTACCAGTTCGTCTGCCAGTAGCCAGCGTTCTTCGTGATGGTCTGACACTCGGTCACGTTCTGGTAAGTCGTCACCGGGATGTCGCGGGTCATCGTTTCGACAACCGGGCGGTACGTCGTGACGGGCTGCTCGATGTACTCGACTTCGGTGACAGGCCGTTTGACCTTCTGCTTGACCTGCTGGTACTCGGTCATGGCAACCTGCTGCATGACCTGCTGCGTGACGGGCACGCGAGTCATGCACTGAGTCTGCACGATTGGCCGAGGCTGAGCACAGCCGCAGTTGAAGCTCGGAAACCACTGAGCGGACGCGGTCGAGGCCGAAGCCACCATCGCGGCTCCCGCAGCAATGCTCAGGGCGCAACGAATTGGTCGAAGCATGACAAGCCTTCCTGCCGTGTTTCGGGGGCAATGAAGAATGAGGTGGGAGAACGTGAGGGGCGTCGTTTGAGCTGATCTGTGGGCGAGAAGCCCGGTAGGAGATCAGCCTGACCGGCGGAACCGAACCTGGCGGCAGGACTCTGTCGCCGGAGAAGTTCGAGGGGAGAGTTCCGCCGCTGCGACTGACCCGCGGCTCGGGGTGCCTGGCGGGTTGACGCGGACCAGAGAATCGGCAAGTCGGGAGATTCTCATGCGGTCTCGCGGTGAGGGGTTGAAGTGGCAAGCGATTGAGTGTCGCTCAAGTGCGGCGGATGTGTATGGCCGCCCGCGAAAATCGGTCAACGTGCTCTGAAGTCGTTCTTCAGCTGTTTGCAAATATGACAAGGATTCGATTTTGAGCGGCGATTTGAGCCGGACAGCGACGGTCATTGACCACGCGGAAGCCGCGAAATCCTGCAGAACTTACAGGGAAATCGGCTCCGGCAGCTGCGATCACGCAGGTCCTGATGGGCGCAATTCCCAGCCCCGAACCGACGAATAGGCAGTCGCGCCGTGACACGATCGCGAAGCGATCGCAGAAAGTAGCCGAGGGTTGGAGCGCAGCGGAAACCCCCGGTAGGCAGGCGGTTGAGCCTCGCATCCTGAAGGGATGCCAGAAACGAAACCGGGCCCAGAGACACGAACTCTGGCATCCCTTCAGGATGCGGGGAGGTTTGCGATCTCGAACCGGGGGGCTTCGACCCCCGGCTACTGTCTGCGATCCCATCGGGATCAGCCGCTGGGCTGACGTCGGCGCGGCACGGGATCAACCTCGCGTTAATCGCGGTTCCGATCGAACACCGTCAGCAGCGCGGGCAGTGGAACCAGTGAGACGAACAGGCAGCTTCCGACTCCGATGACCAGCACCAGGCCCAGACTGTATAGACCTCGGTGGGCGGCGATCATCATGCTGCCAAAGCCGATCATTGAGGTCGCCGAGGTCAGGATGACGGAATTCATCGTGCTCGCCGCCATCTGGTAATGCCCCTTGCGGGTTCGGAAGTCGTGAACCACGTGAACGCCGTCGTCAACGCCGATGCCCAGGATCAGCGGCAGGACGATCAGGTTGGCCGGGTTCAGGTCGACATCGAGAAGTGCCAGCACGCCGTACATGAGGACTCCGCCGACGACCGGAGGCATCAACGTCAACGCAGTAAACGCGACGCTGCGCCAGTCGATGACCAGAGCCATCGTCGCGACCAGCGTGACAAACGCACCGAGTGTCACGGCCCAGTTCAACTGGCCTTCCTTCATGACGGTTGAGACTCCAACACAGATTGCGATGACAAGCGACGGCAGCGTCGTTCGCAAAGCAGCGTTCGGTCCCAGCAGGTCGATGAGCAGGACAAACGAGACAGCAATCAGCGCGTAAAGAGCCGCTTCCTGATAGCTGGCCATGATCTGCTGCGACGCTTCAAAATTCTGCAGCGGCGTACCGGTCACCTGTGGGTCGACCGTGCGAACATCCTCGACGAAACGCGTCAGCGGCTCGATCTCCCACAGGGGTTCGCGCGGGTAGATCTGCAGAGCCCACTGGCCGCTCTTGCTGATGAACCGACTGGTCAGTGCGGACGGCAGATCGTCCGGAGTCACAGGCTCCGAATCCGCGGACTCGGCGACGACTCGAAACTGTGCCAGCAGGGCGCCGATCATTCGCTGCTGGTACTCGGTCAGAAACGCCGCCTGCTCTTCGATTGGCACCGGATCACTTTTCGGGCCATCAAGCACGCTCAGAAAGTGATCCAGCGACGCAATGATCTTCTTCGCCTCGGGATGTTCCAGCTCCCGACACTGAATCAGGACATCCTCAAGAGCGGTGCCGACGGGATCCGGGTTCGTGATCTGCACTGTCTGCGGCATCTTGTCCGGAAGCTTCGCGAGCTGTGCCTGGTATCCCTGGACGAGCAGCATCGTTTCCGAGGCCGGGTAACGTGGCAGTCGCGACGCGAGCTCCTCAACGTGATGGACGGTCGGCAGCTTCAGGAATTTCTCACGCAGGGCCAGAGCTTCCTCACGCGATTTGGCCAGCGAGACCGCGTACAGCAGCGAACCTTGTTCGGCTCGTTCGTCTTTCGCCGGTGCGTGAAAGATGCGTTTCTGAATCTCGACCGACTCAAGCCCATCAGCCTGAAGGTTCAGCAGGTTGTAGTCGTACCGGACGCGTGCCCGGATCGCTCCGTCCCGCCACTCGAATGCGTGCGAGGCTGGGATCGCGACCATCAGCAGCGAAACCGTCAGCGCAGTCCTCGGTCGGCGACTGATGAACCGCCGCAACGCGTCTTCGTGAAACGGCGTCGGAAGCTGTCGCTCGGCGACATCCCGGTCAGCGAACGTGACCAGTGCCGGCAGGACGGTGAACGTCGCCGCCGCACAGAGCAGCACACCGGCGCCCGCAATGATTCCCAGCTCAGCGACACCCAGAAACTCCGTCAGCCCCGCACAGAAGAACGCCAGCGATGTCGTCACGGCAGCGGTCAGGATGCCGGTCCCGACACTCGCGGAACTTTCACTGAGGGCCGGCCTTAACTCGGAACCGTGGTGCCGAAGTTCGAGATATCGCGACAGGTAGTGAATCCCGAAGTCGATTCCCAGGCCGATCAGAATGGCGGCGAACGAGACCGACAGAATGTTGAGATGCCCGATTGCCAGCGTCGTAAAGCCAAACGACCAGGCCATGCCGACAGCCAGCATAATCAGCGCGAGCAGCGGGTGCTTCAGCCCGCGAAAACCGATCAGCAGAAGCACGCCGACGCCGAAGAACGAGAGCACCGACGCTCGAATCATATCGGCCTGCGAGCGGCGCATTTCGTCGTTTTCGAGAACCGGAATCCCCGTCAGTCCGATGCGGACTTCGCTGTGCCGGGACTGAGCAGCGGCGATCAGTTCCCGCAGACGATCGATCGACGGCGTTGCTCCGTTAAAGTCGTCACCCGTGTCGACGGCCCGAGCTTTCAGGAAGCCGATCGTGCCAGCCTGGTTCATCACATAGATGACCTGGTCGCCCTGAATCGGCATCGTCGGATCAACGTGTACCGGCTGCGGCCACGGGTTCTTGAACTGCGACTCGGACGCGAACGTGTCGAGACTGTCCGACAGCAGAGCCAGATGGTGCAGACTGGCATCGAGACGCCGCTGCCCGTCGAGTCGGTCTTCTTCCGTATCGCCCGTCGCCGCGAAATCGGCGCCGTCGTAAACCTGGTGCAGCAACCGCTCGATCAGCGAATCGAGCTTCAGCAGCTTCCAGCCACCGGCAAGTACGGGCTGAAACTGCTGCAGGTATTCGAGCCCCTCTTCAAGCTGCTCGGGCGAGAGATACTGCAACCCCTTCTGTCGCAGCCGGCCCGGTTCGACTTTGAACAGAACGCGGTCAAAGAACGCGTCCTCCGCAGCGACTCGTCCACCCAGATCCTCCAGTGTCGCCTTGATCGCTTCCGGATCTTCGCCCTCAACTACAACGACGAGGTCCGATGCGTCACCGAAGGCCTGCGTGTAGTTCAGCCAGCGACGATGGAAGTCAGCGTTCGGATCGATCAGGTCCGCACGGTCAGTCTTGAACTGAATCAGCGCGATCGTCAGCGCGACAGCAAGGCCAGACAGAAACAACGCGACGACGATCCACAGTCCCGGTCGGGCCGAACTGGATTCCGCCAGCCGAGCCAGCACGCGGCTGACGGCAAACGCGGTTCCCTGGTGTGGCCTTCCGTGACTCATTCGCGATTCTCTGCGGGCATCACGCCGCGACAAACTCAGCCGAACAGACCGCTGACAGATTCGTTACGGTGAATGCGCCGGATCGCCTCGCCCAGCAGCGGAGCAACCGTCACCGTCTTCAGCTTGTCGAATCGTTTTTCCGGCGGGATCGACAGGCTGTTCGTGACGACGACTTGCTTAACCGGCGCGTTGCTGAGCCGTTCGACAGCCGGCCCACAGAACACCGCGTGCGACGCACTGAGGTAAATCTCGCGAGCCCCGTGATCGGCGGCGACCTGAGCGGCACCAACGATCGATCCCGCCGTCGAAATCATGTCGTCAAACAGCAGCGCGACTTTGCCCTCGATCGGACCGCCGATCAGGTTGGCCTGAACGGTCTCGGTGGCGCTGGACCTCCGCTTGTCGACGATGGCGAACTGACCGCCCAGATTGTTGAGGTGCTGCAGTGAGCGTTTGATGCTGCCTTCGTCCGGGCTGATGACAACCAGATCTTCCGGCGGGATGTTCAACGATTTGAAATAGTCATCAAGAACAGGCGCCGCATACAGGTGGTCAACCGGGACATCAAAGAAGCCTTGAATCTGAGCCGCGTGCAGGTCCATCGTGACAACCCGGTCAGCTCCGGCGGTGCTGATCAGATTGGCAACCAGTTTCGCAGTAATCGGGACGCGGCCCTGGTCCTTGCGGTCCTGCCGCGCGTAACCGAAGTACGGGATAATCGGCGTGATCCGCTCGGCACTGGCGCGAGCGCACGCGTCGATCATGATCAGCAGCTCCATCAGGTTCTTGTCGACGGAGGGGCCCGTCGGCTGAATGAGGAAGACGTCGCGACCGCGAATGTTTTCATGAAGCTGGCAACTGATCTCGCCGTCGGGGAAATCAGCGAGGTTGATCGCCCCGAGTTCGAGGCCGAGATACTGGGCGATTTCCGCAGCCAGATCCCGGTGAGCGCGGCCACTGATCAGGACAAGTCGTTCGTGCATGGGGCATCCAGAGTAACAGACCCGCCGCGCCATCCGAATTCCGTCCGGCCGCCACACAGGTCGTAGAGCCGCGTATCGTGGCAGGTCGCACGTCTCCGGTTCAATTCAGCACGCAGGGTTCGTGCAACGAATCAGCCCAGCCTGATACCGAAGTTCCGTTGGTACTCGCGATCTGCCTCAACAGGCTCACATTCCGCCCTGCTGAGCACGCACGGTTGACGGGTCCTGCTGGAACGGTGCAAGAATCTTCTCGAGACCGGCCTGCTGGATGCCTTCGCCGTTGAGTTCCCGCTTACGACCGTCGACGAAAACGCGGGCCGAAACGTTCAGCAATTCCTCACGCTGCTTCCGATCGATGCCTTCGATCCGCTGAACAGTGCGTTCGACCCAGCCTGGCTGGCGCTCCATTGCGACCTGCATGAAGCGAACAAACAGAGTCAGCTCGCGGAAATTGCGGTCGGCAATCAGGTGACTGACGGGCGAGATCAACCGAGCGACTGTGTCGACCGTCTGCGACGGAAACGTGACAAACAGGTCGAGATCCTGCACGAGCAGCGTCCTGCCATCGTCAGCCTTCTTCGGCTGCACCCGCAGGTGCATGATCGACGTCGCACGAATCGGACGCGGCAGCAGCGGACTTTTGTATTCGCCATCACAGTGCAGCAGGACGCTGTCAGCGCCCCGGTGCAGCACTTCGATCGTGCCCTCGGAGCCGTCTCCGGCATCCCCGAACCAGACGCTCGGCTCAGTCTTTTTCAGCTCGAATTTCGAGATCTCCAGCACCTGCCAGATTCCGACAGCCGCTTCCGGATTGCCGACGAAGTACGAGTGAACTTCAGGATCCGCCTCGACCGCCAGCGTCGGCAGCTGCCGAAACAGGCTGCGGTTTTCGAGCACGCCCCGAACCGTCGCGATCTGGTCCGCCGTCAGCTCACTGGCCGGCAGACGTTCGATGGCCGTCTTCAACGCGTCCTGCGACGAATCTCCCTTGCGGAGAATGTCGACATGCAGCGGCGGGAAGTCGCGGTCCGGGACAGGGTTTTCGAGCCCCGCCTCGCCAGCGTGCAGCAGACCGGCATTCGATCCGCAGACCGCCAGAGCCAGCAGAAACGCGGTCGATCGCAGCACTCGGCACTGCTTCAGGCGAGCCTGCAGCAAACGAAACTGCCCGGCGACTCCAGATGAGCGCATCCCTGCCCCTCGATTGAACTCTCGAAGCTCTCTCCCCCGATTTGAACGCTCGGCGCACGCCGACACGCTCGCGCGCGGATCTCCCAATCCGCACAACCGCTATCATCGGCAACCTGCCCGCACGGGCATCAGTGGAATTGAGCGGAGAACGTCACCCGGGGGGCCAGGCGAAACTTCCCCCCTCGTTCCCACGGTTCCCGTGGGAACGCCGTCCCCGACGCTCCGCGTCGATTCTCTGGGCAGGAACGCAGAACGCCCGCCGAGCTCTTCTCGCATACCGACGCGGCAGCCTGGGAGCACCGGACATCGAACAGTCATCAGGCCGCCGTCCGACAGGAGCCGGTTTCGGTTGCCCGACGGTGAGCACGTTCGCGACAACTTCCTGCCTCGATTCATTTGAACCTTCGCCTGGTCACGAACAATGAAACAACAGTTGAGTCACATCACGCATTACCGCTTACGCCTCGAAACTCGGGCCGATCGCCAGATCAGCCTGGCTTTGCGAGTCATCGCCGCACTGCTGATCGCGAACTTCGCATCAGGGGAACTCCCGGCAGCCGAACGTCCAAACGTGCTGCTGATCATGGTCGACGATATGGGGTTCAGCGATCCCGGCTGCTACGGCGGCGAGGTTGATACGCCAAATCTTGATGCACTGGCAGCGGGCGGGCTCCGGTTTACTCAGTTCTATAACACGGCTCGCTGCTGGCCGACTCGAGCGGCACTGATGACGGGGCGGTATCCACATCAGGCAGGCCACGCGATGATGTACGGTCCCGGAGCACCGCCGGCCTATCAGGGAACCTCGCGGGCGCAGGGACTGCTGATTTCCGAGATGCTCGGACAGGCCGGCTACCGCAACTACAACGTCGGCAAGTGGCATCTCAACAGCCGCAATGCCGCTGCCGAACGGCCTGATCTGACGAAGCAGACGCCCGGCTACGACGCTTCCTGGCCGCTGCATCGTGGCTTCGATCGGTCGTACTGCGTGAAGACGCAGAACAACTTCTTCAATCCGAATCTGATGCTCGACGAAATGCAGCCGGTCAAACGACCCGGCAGTAACGGCGATTACTACATCACGGAAGCGTTTACCGATCGCACGATCGCCTACCTGCAGGAACACGCTCGCGAGCACGCTGACGAGCCGTTCTTTCTCTACCTGGCTCACACCGCCCCGCACTTCCCGCTGCACGCGCTGCCGGCGGACATCGAGCGGCACCGCGATCGGTACCGCAAAGGCTGGGACGCGATCCGCCACGAACGGCTGGCGCGGCAGAAGCAGCTGGGATTGCTCGACTGCGAACTCTCGCCGCGAGACGAACTCGCCGTCGCCTGGGATAGTCTCACGCCGAAGCAGCAGGACGACTGGGCAACGCGCATGGCGATTCACGCTGGCATGGTTCACTGCGTCGATCGCGGTATCGGGCAGATTGTTGAGCAGCTCAAGAAGATGGGCGCGTTCGACGACACACTGATCCTGTTTCTGTCCGACAACGGAGCGAGCGCCGAGTACATCGTGCGTGGCGACGGGAACGATCCCAACGCTGCACCAGGCAGCGAGGCGAGCTATCTGTGCCTCGAAGTCGCCTGGTCAAACGCGTCCAACACGCCGTTCCGCCAGCACAAGATGTGGACGCACGAAGGCGGCATCTCGACCCCGCTGATCGCTCACTGGCCGAACGGCGTGGCGAAGTCGCAGCGAAGCCAGTTCACCGAACAGGTTGGACACGTCATCGACGTCGTGCCAACGATCCTCGACGTCGCACAGGCGACTATGCCGAAAGAACTCGACGGAATCTCCGCTCCGCCAGTCACTGGTCGCAGCCTCGCGCCAATCCTTGACGGCAAGCAGCGAGAACCGCACGAGTTCCTTTTCTGGGAACACACCGGCAACAAGGCCCTCCGCAGCGGCGACTGGAAACTGGTTGGCGAGGACGGCGGCGAGTGGGAACTCTACAACCTGAAAACCGACCGCAGCGAACTCCACAACCTCGCCACCGAACAGCCTCAACGCGTCGCCGACCTCGCCAAACTCTGGCAGGCATACGCCGACGAAACCGGAGTCGTCCCGTGGCACGACCTCCCGCAGTCAAAGGGTTCCCCGTCAGCCGAGTACCGTAAAAAGTAGGGATCGACCGTCAGACGCGAACGACTGGTTAGGAACTCATCGGCCCGTTCTCGCCGACACCCGCAGACAACATCCGACGAGCTTCTTATGAATCACGGATCTCTCATGATCAGATGCCTGAGTGCGGCAGCAATACTGAGCACCGCCTTCTACTCGCTGAATGCCGACGAGTATTCCGTCGAACCGCTGCGTGAGGAGTTGGCTGCTGATTACGACCTCGATCAGGCGTTCTATAAAAAGGCGACCCAGGTCGAAGGCATTCTGATCGCGACGTCTGAACGCGTTTCGGATCTGGCTCACCTGGAGGCCGCGTATCAGTTCGGCATGGTCATGCAGCGGATCAGCAAACCGGTGGCGGAGCGGATT
>JAPOLP010000420.1 GCA_029977045.1 Planctomycetota bacterium | reverse complement strand
TGGGACTGGTTGCAGCCTTTGCAGTCGCACTTTGCGGCCTGACTGCCCCAGGATGGACGGCGGAGATTGTCTCGACGGCACGCTTTGGAGTGTTCGCCCTGGTGGGAATCTGGGTGCTGCACCTGCTGTTCAACTGGCGAGAACACGCGGAGCAGACAGTCCTACCGCCGCCACCGGCGACGACGACTCAGAGCTTCCAGCCAGCCGTTGCCGCTGTGATTCCCCCACCGGGCGTCTTCGACGACCTCCGCGACCAGTTTGGTGAGTAAGGAGGCCGCCATGAATTCCCGACGACTCCTGACCCTTGCGGTCTATAGCTGCTGCCTGCTGGCTTTCAGTGTTCCTCTGAAAGCTCAGTCTGGTGTGCCGTCCGGCAAGCCGCTGCCGACTCAGCAGACGTTCGTGCAGGCTTCGGAACTTGACGTCGTCATTGCTGGCGACGCCGAAGGCGTGCTGCTTGACCGTGCCGAATTCAACCGGCTGTATTCGGCAGCGAAGAAGAACGCCGAAGCAGTGCCGCGAGTACCGGCTGCCGTCGTCGTTTCGTCGGCGGATTACTCTGCGCGAATCGACGGCGATCATCTGCTGATTGACGCAACGGTAAAGTTTGAGCAGTTCACTGACGGCTGGCAGACGCTGCCGCTGCCACTCGGTGGTCTCGCTGTCGAGCAGGCTCGCGTAAACGGCCAGCCTGCGAGGCTCGCTCGCACGGAAATCGTTCCGCCGGTGCCGCAGCAGGCTCCGAACCAGCAGGCCGAGGTTCAGCAGCAGGTTCCGAACCAGCAGATGCGTCAGGCAAACAGCCGGCTTCCCGAACCCGCATTGCTGCTGTTTCACGATCAGCCGGGAGCCGCAATTTTGACGCTGACGCTGTCGACCCGGTTGTCCGCAACGGGCAGCGATCTGGCGGCGATCTTCCGGCTGCTCGACGTCCCGTCGGCGACGCTCAGCGTGACAGCTCCGGCGGGCAAACACCTGCGGATCGGTGGCCGCCAGCTTGACCGACCTGCTCCTGTCGAACAGCCCGCAACCTACGTTGTTCCGGTTGGCGGTTCGCGGGATTTGAGACTGCTGTTTACCGAGCAGCAGGGGCAGAAGTCCGCCGATTCGCTGACGTTCGCATCGACCGGTTACGGCGTCAGCGTTGTTCCTGGCGAAGTCACCTGGCAGGCGAAGACGACGCTGCAGGTCTTCGGTTCGCAGCTCAACCGGCTGGTCTGCCTGGTGCCGCGCGAGCTGGAGATCACAGACGTTGCATCGAACGGTCTTGAGTCGTGGGAACTTGCCGACAGCACCGACGACGCGAACGCGATTCAGATCACGCTGAACTATCGGCAGCCGTTTGACGGACAGCGCGACGTCGTCTTTCAGGGAGTGATGGCGACCGGCGTCGGCGAACCCTGGTCGCTACCGGCTCTGATCATTCGCAATGTGACCTCGCATTCCGGGCGAGTCGTCGTCCAGCACGCGGCAGGCAGCCGAATCCGGCTCGTGGAATCCGTCGGCGTCCGACCGTCGACCGGCCAGGCAGGAACGCAGGTCTTCGATGTCTGGCAGGAAAACTTCTCGCTGGCTTTCGAGACGCAGACACGGCGGCGCGAAGTCAGCGCCGTCGTCACCTCGCGACTGGACCTCGACGATACCCAGGTCACCTTCGGCGCGACGCTAGCTCTAAAGAGCCACTTTGAACCGCTGTTCGATGTCGAGTTTCGGCTGCCCGCCGAATGGCTGCTCGAACAGTTGCAGATCAACGGCCAGGCAGCCAACTGGCTGGTCAGTTCGCGCGAGGCGGGTTGGAACGACTACTCAGTCCGCCTGCCGCAACCGCTGCTGCCGGGACAGTCGGTCAAGGTGCAGTTTCTGTCACGCACTGATCTTGAAGGCTGGCCGATCGAAGAAGACGCACTGGAAGTCCCGCTGCCGAACATCGCAGTGTCCGAGGCATCGACGGTCGAAGGCACGCTGATCGTCACCTCGCGACCGGACCTGACGGTGTCAGTCATCGATCCATTCGCTCTCGACCCTGCGGAATCTGCGACCATCGAAGAGCGGTTGCGGTTCTTCTTTCAACAGGCGGACTATGAGGGCACCGTATTGGTATCGCGGACTCCGTCGCTGATTTCAGCCAGCACGGTCACATTCGCGCGGCTCGACCGCGAAACGCTGTGGTCGCATCTGGAAGCCGACCTGAACATCGACGGCGGCGGTCTGCGGGAACTGCAGATCGGCCTGTCCGAATCCGCGGGCGAGGACCTGCAGTTCACTGCGTGGCAGCGTGCTCCTCAGGGGCAACTGCTCTCACCAGTACAGATCATCGAGCAGCTGCCCGGTGAGGCCTCCGGCGGTCTGCGACTGTGGACGCTGAAGCTCGATCGCCGCGTGCTGGGGCCGGTCACCGTTCTGGTTGACGGCTCCACAAAACGCAGTGGCGAAGACGAGTTCGCTGTTCACGAACTGACAATTCCCGCCGCGGAACGAGTCAACGGAATCATCGCGATCGAAGGCGCGTCCGATCAGCAGCTCGACGTGACCGCCGTCAGTTCGGACGGTTCGTCGCTGAGGACAGTCGATCCGGTCGACGTACCACAGCCACGTCAGTACGCACCGGTCGAACGAGTCGTCGCTGCGGTCAGCTACAACACGGCGGGACATTCGGTCGGCCTGAGTGAAACTCGATTCGATCGCGTCGCCGTGCCGACCGCGGTCTGTTACGGAAGCTCAATTCAGAGCGTCGTCGGCCAGACCGGCGAGTGGCAACAGCGGGCGGAGTTCCAGTTTGTCGCCGTCGGTGCTCAAAGCCTGCGAGTCCGCCTGCCCATCACACGAATCAGCAAAGAGCCGCAGCGAGGAGACCTGTGGGCAGCCCTGATCGACGGCGTGCCGATCGAAGTTCGCTCGGTCGGCGACATACGTGGCGACAGCTATCTGGTCCCGATTCCGCTCACCAGCGAACCCGACGCTCAACGAACCCTGACGCTGCTGTACCGGACTGAAAGTAGCGTATTGAAGGCGTCCGGCGAACTGAAACAGACTCCGCCCGAGGTCAGCGTGATTCACAGTTCCGGAACCGAGCAGCGTCTCGAAGTGCTCAGTCAGTCCTGGCAGTTGCACTATCCGGAGGACGTTCTGATCACGGCCAGCGGCGGCGCGTTCGCCCCAGCCGCAGACCTCGACACCGTCAGCCTGCTCGGCGACCTGCGAACTCAGCTCTCACGTATCAACCGTCGAGCACTGCAGCAGAACGGAATGGTTGCGTTCTTCACTCTTCTCATCAGCGGAGTCATTGCCTTCGTCCTGCGCCGTACCGGAGCGGGAGGCAAAGTCGGCGTCTTCGGTTGCAGCAGTGCCTTTTTCGCCGGACTGGTCTGCCTGATCCTCGTCGCACTGATGCTGCCTGCCGTGCAAAGCACTCGCCAACGAGCTGCGACCAGAGGCTTGTCGAAGCTCGGCGACGTGGACTTTGCGCAAGACGCTGCGGCAACACCCGACGTGTACTTTGAAACGTCAGAAATGGCCGACATGCTGGCACAGCCCGAGGCGGCTGAAGACGACGCTGTCGGCGGCCTGCCGGAAACTCCTCTCGCGGTCGTCGCTCCCGACGGAAGTCTCGATCAAGCGAAACCCGCAAGCGAGCCAACCTCAGCTCCGGCACCGGGCCAGCCACTGGTCGCTGGCGCTGAGCTGCTTTTCGAAAACGCACCGGCCCAGCAGAAGATCGAACGGAGTCTGAAAGAACAGGCCTCGGATAAGGAAGGATCGTTCTGGACTCAGCTTGCCGACGTTGAGCAGCAAGTTGTTCCACAGGAAACGACACTGGCACTGACGCTTGCCGATGAAGATGGCGTGCGGAGAGTTCGCCGAGGTCGCTCGACATTCCAGCGCGACAAGGGCGGGTTGCTGTCGTTGTCTCTCGATCTTGAAGTGCCGGATGACTCGCGGATGATTGAACTGATTTACGCAGGAACACGGGACGCAGTTGACGGCGTCGGGCTGCGACTGCACTGGCAGGATCGGCAGGCGGGGAAACTCGGTCGCGTGTTTCTGATGCTCGCCGTAGCTCTCGTTCTGTGGCTGATGCTGGGGGCCAGTCTGCGGACTCGAGTGATCGTCGCCGTGCTGTGTATCACGCTGCCGCTCGGGCTGGTCTCGATCGCGCCGGATGCCCTGCACGCAGTGCTGGACGGAGTCTTCCTCGGCGGGATGCTGGCTGTCGCCCTGTGGATCGCCCGGGCTCTGCTGAATTTTCTGCGACGCTTCGGATTGCGTGAAGTTCTGGCGTTGCCACTCCGCTGGGCGGAAAAACGCATGGCAGGAGTTCTGCTGCTGTCGCTGATCCTGTCACAGGCCGCCATCGCCGCAGAACCGCCCACTGCGGCGTCACCAATTCCACCTCAGTCACCTCGAACGGACGTGATCGTTCCGTTCGATCCCGCTCAGAATCCGACGATGGCAGACCGAGTGCTGCTGACGCGAGAGCAGTTCATCGATCTGTGGAACCTCGCAAAACCCGACGAGAAGGTCACGACGCCAGCACCGCGAGATGGCGTACTCGCCGACGCGTTTTATCAGTGCGAACTGAACTCGCCTGATGGTGCGTCTCCGCGAGCTTCCGTGACGGCCACACTGATGCTGGTCAGCTTCCGCGAAAAGCCGATTACTCTGTCCGTGCCGCTGTCTGGAGTCGCTCTGAGTTCCGCGCAGCTCGACGGCCAGCCGGCTGCACTGCGAGTGAATCAGGCGGACGGTCGGAACTCACTGGAAGTCGTTCTGCCGAGCCGTGGCCTGCACACGCTTGATCTGAAGTTCGACGTTCCCGCGCAGGTTTCCGGCCAGACGGGACAGTTCACCGTGCCGGTCTTCCCGTCGCCGTCCGGTCGCGTCGTGTTTGCTCTGCCGGAAGATGACCTCGCTCTGCGAGTCAACGGTTCGACGAGTGCTTACCGCAAGATCGCGAAGACCGTCGATGCGGCAGCTTCGATCGTTGTGCCCGTTGGTTCCGGTCAGCCGCTCACGATTGCCTGGCGACCACCGCAGCAACAGGGGATGGTCGACGCGATCGTGCATGTCGACACAGCCACGACCGTGCAGCTTGATGATCGAGGCATTTCCGAAGCGTCACGGTTTTCGATCAGCGTGCCGCAGGGAACGGTCGCCGATCTTTCGTTCGCCGTGCCGGACGGTCTCAAGGTACGAGGCATCTCCGGACCGCAACTGTCCGGCTGGGAATCCAACGAAGTCGACGGCCAGCGTCGGCTGCGAGTCTTCTTCAACCCGCCGATCAGCGGTCAGACGCACGTTGATGCGCAGCTCTTTCTGGCGGAGCCGGTCACCGAAGACGAAGCGACGATTTCACTGCCGACGATCGCCCCGCTCGACGTGACGCGCGACGCTGGAACGATCGTCGTCTCAACGACCGACAGCTTCAGTCTGCGAGCCGGCCAGACCGACGGCCTGCGGCAGATCGAAATCGGACAGCAGCCGAACGCTCCGCCGGGAGCGGTCGCGCAGCAGCAGCTTGCGTGGCGATACTCGGCACGACCGTTCTCGCTGCAGTTCGTAGCGGCACGACGGCAGGCGGAATCGACCGCACGCATCGAGCACGCGATTGTGGTACAGCGTCGCAAGGTG
>JAPOLP010000475.1 GCA_029977045.1 Planctomycetota bacterium | reverse complement strand
GACACATCGGCACGGATAACTTCCAGGGCGGCAAACTTGCCGGCGACGCAATGATCGAGGCGCTCGGCGAAAACGGTGGCCAGGTCCTCATTCTGCACTTCAAGCAGGCGAACTCATGCGTGCTCCGTGTGCGGGGCTTTCGCGAAGTCATCGACGCGTACAATGCCGGTCGTGAGACCGGCAAGGTCGAAGTTGTCGCCGAACTCGAAGGCGCTGGATTGCAGGACGAAGGCTTCCGAGCCACCTCCGACGCACTGCAGGCTCACCCGGACCTGAAGGGGATCTTCGCAATCAACGATCCGTCGGCAATCGGAGCCTGGACGGCACTCAAGCAGGCAAACAAGACCGACGCGATCACGATCATCGGCTTCGACGGCCAGCTCGAAGTCAAGCAGGCGATCCTCGAAGGCAAGATTTACGCCGACCCGATTCAGTTCCCGAAGCAGATGGGCGTCGTCAGCGTCCAGAACATCATCAAGTACCTTGATGGCGAAGAGTTCGAGCAGACGCAGCTCATCCCGACCGAGCTGTATCGCAAAGCCGACGCCGAAGCCGACCCGGAACTCAAAGCCGAAGCGAGCACTTCCGAACCAGCCGCTGAGTGAGATCAGGGCTGGAGATCAGCCGCAGATACACGCAGATGGATGCGGATAAGTCCGACAAGTCGTCGCGAAGCATCTGCGTTTATATGCGTCCATCTGCGGCTAGTAACAAGTCGTTTGAGAGTTCCTCACTTCTGGTCAGACAAGCCTGTGACCGAATCACCCACTGCTACCGCTGCCCCGTTGCTGTGCATGCGGGGGATCGTGAAATCGTTCCCTGGCGTGCGGGCACTGAAAGGCGTCGAACTCGATTTGCGACCCGGCGAGGTGCATGCTCTGCTGGGCGAAAATGGAGCCGGCAAGAGCACGCTGATCAAGGTGCTTGGCGGAGCACATCGGCCTGACGAAGGCTCGATTGAAATCGATGGCCAGCCTGTCGAAATCGACAGCCCGGCGGATTCACAGCGAGCCGGCGTCGGCATCATTTACCAGGAATTCAATCTCGTCCCGGCGATGACTGGCCGAGAAAACATCTTTCTCGGCCAGGAAGGCTCAAGCGTCGGCATTCTGCCGGTCCGGGAAGAGCGTCGAAAGGCGCGTGAACTGTTCGAGCGGCTGGGTGTCGATCTCGACCCGGAGTCGCTCGTCCGCCGCCTGACTGTCGCACAGCAGCAGGTCGTCGAGATCGCCAAAGCTTTGCTGCTTGAATCCCGCATCATCGTCATGGACGAACCGAGCGCCGCGTTATCGCCCCGCGAAGTCGAGGGCCTGTTCCGGATCATTCGCGAATTGAAGTCGCAGGGCATCGGCATCGTTTACGTCAGCCATCGGCTCGATGAGATCTTCGAAATCTGCGACCGGGCGACGATCTACCGCGACGGCGAACACATCGCGACTCATCCGATCAGCGAACTGTCACGCGAGTCGATCATCGAACTGATGGTCGGTCGCAAACTCGAAAACGAGTTCCCTCATCGCGAGGCCTCGACGGATTCTCGAACTTCCGGCAAAGGACTCGTCGTGTCGAACCTCAATCGCGGCAGCGAGGTTCGCGACGTTTCGTTCAACGTGCGTCGCGGAGAGATCGTCGCGCTGACTGGACTCGTCGGTGCAGGCCGGACCGAAGCCGTGCGGCTGATCTTCGGAGCGGACCAGCGCGACTCGGGGAGCGTGAAACTCGATGGTCGCGAACAGGCGATCCGCAGCCCACGAGACGCCATCCGAGCAGGCATCTGTCTGCTGACCGAGGACCGTAAGCATCAGGGGCTCGTACTGAACCGCAGCGTGCTTGAGAACTTCGGCTTGCCGAATCTGCTGTCGTTTTCCAGCGGCGGCCTGATCAATCGGCGGCGCGAGCGGGCGGCGTTTGACCGCTACGTCGATCAACTCCGCATTCGTGTCTCCGGTCCGGACCAGCGGGCGGCGAATCTCTCTGGCGGTAATCAGCAGAAGGTCGTGCTCGCGAAATGGCTCGAACGCAACGCCGAGGTCGTCATCTTTGACGAGCCAACGCGGGGCATCGATGTCGGAGCGAAGTACGAGATCTACCTGCTCATGCAGCAGCTCGCCGCCGACGGCAAGGCCGTCCTGATGATCAGCAGCGAGCTGCCCGAAGTCCTGGGCATGGCCGATCGCATCATCGTGATGCACGAAGGCCGCGTGACCGGCGAAATCACCGACGTCGAGTCCGCCACGCAGGAAGACATCATGAACCTGGCAATCCGATGACGACTGACGAACTTCGCGAACTGCTCAGTGACACACTCGACGACTACCGGCTGTCGCGGTCTGAGAAACGGGCTCTCAGCAGTCGGCTGGAAGGCGTGTCACTCTCAGAAGCCGATCTCGTGCTGCTGCAGAAGGTTGCGTTTGAACTCGCCGAACGGGCGATTGATGCGACGAATACGGGCCTCGTGCTTGAGTGGCTGCGCGACGTGGCCGGCGTGCTGCGACGCTCCGCAGCGGGGGACTCGAACGGTCACGAAGCCAGTGCGTGCTTCAGCCCGGGTGACTCGTGTCTGAACCGCATCACCGGCCTGCTGCGGACAGCTGGCGACAGCGTCGACATCTGCGTGTTCACAATCACAGACGACCGCATTACGTCCGAGATTCTCGACACGCACGCCCGGAAGGTCGCCGTCCGCGTCATCACGGATAACGACAAGGCGAACGACGAAGGTTCAGATGCGGGGCGGTTGGCACGGGCCGGCATTTCCGTCCGCGTCGACCGGACGAGCAATCATATGCACCACAAATTCGCCCTGTTCGACGATGCCCGACTGGTCACCGGCAGCTATAACTGGACGCGGTCGGCGGCTGAGTACAACGAGGAAAACCTGATCGTCACCGGCGACCCTAGACTCGTTGGACCGTTCCGGCAGGAGTTCGACAAACTCTGGAACTGCTGCGACCCGTTTTAGAACGATCAATGTTCGTCACAACGAAACTCGCGCAGAGTTTCGGCCCGACCGAAAACCGAAACTCCGCGCGGGTTTCGCGACAGATTCCAACCCTACTGAAGGCTCTCCAACATGGCGTTTCCCCGAATGCTGCGTGTGCGGCAGAAGTTCGATGCTCCTCGCGTTGAATACATCCCCGCCGAAGTCGACGCCCAGCTCGACCGGTTGCAGCTTGGTCAGGTCGTTCAGCCAGGCCAGACGGTGGCGATCACCGCCGGCAGCCGAGGCATCGCGAACATCGCCATCATCACGAAGGCCATCTGCGACCATGTGAAGAAGGTTGGCGGCGTGCCGATCATTATCCCCGCGATGGGCAGCCACGGCGGCGGGACCGCGGAAGGCCAGCGGGAAATCCTCGAAGGCTATGGTATCACGGAAGACTTCTGCGGGGCCGAAATCCGGTCGAGCATGGAGACCGTCATCGTCGACGAAACCCCTCAGGGCATCCCGGTCCACTTCGACAGAAACGCTTTCGAGTGCGATCACGTCATCGTCGCCGGACGGATCAAGCCGCACACGGGTTTCGTTGGCCCGATCGAATCCGGTCTGCACAAGATGATGCTCATCGGGCTCGGCAAGCATAACGGTGCGAAGATTTATCACCGGGCGATCGCCGACTTCAGCTTCCTGGAAATTATCCGCGCGGTCGGCGAGACCGTTCTGCAGAAATGCGGCGTCATTGCGGGCGTGGCGATCGTCGAGAACGCGTATGACGAAACCGGCATGATCGCAGCGGTCGCTCCAGCTGAGTTTTACGAACGCGAAGTCGAACTGCTCAAGATCGCGACGGCGTCGATGCCGCGGCTGCCGTTTGCAGACATCAGCCTGCTGATCATCGACGAAATCGGCAAGGACATCAGCGGCTCGGGCATGGACACGAACGTGATCGGTCGCAAGTACAACGATCACGCGGCGACCGAAAAAGACAACGTCCGCGTTCGTCGTATCTTCGTTCGCGGGCTGACCGAAGCGACGCACGGTAACGCCTGCGGCCTGGGCATGGCCGAGTTCACGAACAAACGCTGCGTCGATTCCGTCGACCGCAACATCACGCAGATCAACTCGATGACGGGCAACCACCCGACGGCTGCAGGCATTCCCGCCTGGTACGAAACCGACCAGCTCGTACTGGAGCAGGCTCTGCAGACGATCGGCCTGGTCGAGCCGGAAAACGCTCGCGTCGTTCAGGTTCCGAACACGCTGCACCTGGGCGAAGTGCTGGTCAGCGAGGCGTACCTGCCGGATGTCGAAGCCCGCGACGACCTGGAAATCATCGCCGGCCCATTCGATATGCCCTTCGACGCTGAGGGCAATCTCGCAGCTGTTTCGACCGGGCACTGATCAGCAGATGAAGTGGATGGCGACGCGTTCGTCACTGGACGGTGCGGATCATTTCTTCGTGTCGACCGCTCCAAACTGCAGCTGAAAGAGATCGTTCTTTTCGTTGTAGGGGCGAATCCTCAGGTACCACGCCGTCCAGCGTTTGGTGGCCTCGTCGCGCCAGCGATTCACGGCGGCGTCTATCTGTGCCTGCGACGGATTGACGGGCAGGCTGTCGAGTGGGTTGGAAGGTATGCCAACGCCGGTAATCTTACGGCTCAGATAACACAATGCGTTGTAGGCTTCGATGAGGACGTCGACGTTGTTGTCCTGCAGAGCTTTGATCAGCAGATTGGCATCCTTAAGATCGCCACTGCGTCCCAGCGCCCAGATTGCAGTGCGTCGCACATCGGGGCTGGAGTGATTGATCAACTTGCGAATCTGATCGATCTGTCCCAGCAGTTCTTCGCGGTTGCCAATCTGGACTTTTTCGACGATAGCGGCCTGGGCGGCTTCAAACTTGTCCGGATCGAGCTTCGACAGCTCCGACAGCAGTTCATCAAGCGGGCCTTCCATCCTGCGTTCTTTGATTTTGCCACCGTCGAACTCTGCCTTCGACAGGTCATCCGGCAGTCCCCGTCCTCCGGTCAGGAGTCCGGAGCCGAATTGCTCTGAAATCGTTTTCCTGGTGGGGCGGATGAAGAACAGGATGGAAAACGAGGTTCCGACAACAGGGCCTTCAAGCGTTTTCCAACTGCCGTCGTCTTCCTGAAGCTCCAGGAGTGCATTCCCGCTGGTGCGATACCAGTCAACTTTGCCTCCCAGTTGTTTCACTTCGTTCAACGCGCATGTACGTTCCAGGGCATAGGTGAAGTAAAGCTTGTGCGGAAGATCGCTGACCGGCAGGAAACGGCTTGTTAACCACCCCAGTCCTCGGCTGATCGAGCCCGTAATCTGTGATTCCGTCATCTGAGGCCG
>JAPOLP010000917.1 GCA_029977045.1 Planctomycetota bacterium | reverse complement strand
TGTTCTGACGACCTTCCTACTGGTCTGTCCGTTTCTTTGTCGGACGGGTGCGTGCTGCACGGCGTGTGAACCCGTCCGGGGTGATGATCGATCGCAAGTGCAGGTCGAGAATTCATCGTCGTGCTGTTCGACATGCACGGCGTCACATGAGGGGCGTGACTGCGAGCTGGGTTCTGGAGTTCAAGACCGCGAAGCTCCGCGACCGCCGCTCGACCGCTGTCTCGATCCGTGCCTCTGTAACGGCGCGGTCTTGAATTCGTCGGGCGCGAACGCCCTGTCAGATTGCGGCGCTATTATGACGCCGCCTGCTTTGACAAAGGTTGTTGTCGCGTGCGAAGGCACTGTTGGAGCCGTTGCTTTCGTTCCGGAGCCGTCGCTTCTCTCCGGACGAGACATTCGTCATGCGAGAATGTCGCTGCTGATTTAGAGACCGGGACGCGACGCTGTTGCTGCGCCGCATTCTCCGCCCGTTGTCGCCGAAGCCGCTCAGGCTTTGCGTCTGTCCGGTTGCGCCCTGCTTTCTGAATCCGCTCGAAGTCCGTTTGATGAAACTGCTTCCCTGGGAATACGGCATCCGCAATCTGCTGCGGCGTCCGGCTCGCAGTGCGCTGACACTGCTGGGACTGACGACCGTCGTGCTGCTGGTGCTGGTCGTCGCGGGTTTTCTGCGCGGGCTGGAACGTTCGCTGGCCGTCAGCGGCGATCCGCAGACGGTCATCGTCTTTTCGCTGGGGATGGGCGAAAACCTCGAATACTCATCCGTCCCGATGCGGACCTCTGACCTGGTCGCGGCCAGTGTCGACGGCGTTCGGACACAGTACGGAGATCGCTTCGTTTCACCGGAACTCTATCAGGGCACGCAGGTGCGACTGACCTCCGACGGCGAAGCGAGCATGGGACTGATTCGCGGCCTGACACCGGCAGCCCTCCTCGTTCATTCGCAGATCGAGATTGTTAACGGCGCCTGGCCGCAGCCGGACGAAGTGCTCGTCGGGCGGCTTGCCGCGACAAAGCTCGGCGTGCCGCTGTCGGAACTGCAGCCGGGACGCTCGCTGTGGTTTGAAGGCCGTGAGTGGACGATCAGCGGCACGTTCGCGTCGAACGGATCGGTCTTCGAGTCCGAACTCTGGTGCCGGCTCGACGATCTGCAGCAGGCGATGAAGCGGCAGGATCTCAGTCTGGTCGCACTGACGCTGACGCCGCAGGCCTCGTTTGAAGACGTCGACCTGTTCTGCAAAGAACGACTGGATCTTGAACTGCAGGCGATCCGGCAGACGGACTACTTCGCGAGCCTGCAGAAGGACTACCGCCCCGTTCGCATGATTGCCTGGCTGGTCGTCGGCCTGATTGCCGTAGCCGGAGTCTTCGCCGGATTGAACACGATGTACGGAGCAGTCTCCGGTCGCGTTCGCGAACTTGCGGCGCTGCAGACGATCGGATTTTCGCGCCGTGCAATCGTCCTCAGTGTGCTGCAGGAAGGCACGATCCTGTCCGTTGTCGCGGCGTTGCTGGCCTCGTCAATCGCTCACGTCATTGTGAACGGAGCGGCGGTGCGGTTCACGATGGGAGCATTCGAGCTGCGGATCGACAGTGCCGCGCTGCTGATTGGCTACTCGATGGCACTGGCCCTCGGCTTACTCGGATCGCTGCCGCCAGCCTTACGCGTCATGCGGCTGCCGGTTGTCGACGGACTGAAAGCGTTGTGACCACGTTGTGAAATCTCCTTCGCTCACTGAGCGACTTCACCATTCCGAATCTGTTCTCCCTGACAAGGAACCAGTCATGAAACCATTTCTCTTCAGTTTGAGTCTGCTGACTTGCTTGAGCATTGCTGCCGGTTGTTCGAGCGAAACGTCAGAGTCGCCCGCAGCCGAACAAGCGGCGGTCGCCGCGATCGACGGTGCTCAGTACCTGCTCGATACCGAGCCGGACGGATCGGCTGGCGTCATCGCGGTCCGCGAATCAGCGTCCGACGGAGATGACATCGTCATCACCGGACGGATCGGCGGCAGCGCGAACCCGTGGATCAACGGTCGCGCCGCGTTTTCGATCGTCGACCACTCACTGACAGCCTGCAGTGATATCCCCGGCGACGAATGTGAGAAGCCGTGGGATTACTGCTGCCAGACAGACAAGCTGCCGACCTCGACGGCGCTGGTGAAGTTTGTCGACGACAACGGCAAGCCATTGGCTGTCGACTCGCGCGAACTGCTCGCCGTCAAGGAACTGCAGACCGTCGTGGTTCGCGGCAAAGCCAAACGCGACGACGCTGGCAACCTGACCATTCTGGCCAGTCAGGTGTTTGTGCGTCCGGAGACGAAGCCAGTCGAGTAAGCAATGTGTCAGGAAGAACTGACCGGAAGAACGAACCTGTCGTCGCAGCGCAAAGACGCGAAGTCGCAAAACTTCGCGAAGACTTTGCGTTCCTTTGCACCCTCGCGTCTTTGCGCTGCGGTCAGGCTGTAAAACCGGAAGATGCTCCAGTCGAGTTCCTGATCGGCAAGTGTAAGCCAGTCTGAGGTTCTGCCATGTCAGTCGATATCAAACAACTTGCTGTTGATCGCGGGTCATCACGCGGAGACTCGCGGCGGCAGGCAATCGGTCCGCCTCGACGGTTTTTCTCGCGAGTGGTTCTGCCTCTCGGTCTGCTGACGGGTTTTGTGCTCGTGTCGGCGTGGGCAGCGCGCGACTCCCTGCTGCCACGTCGCGACGTCACCGTCATGCCGGTGCATGTCAGCACGGCCGAGGTGCAGCAGTCGGGAACACCGTTGTTCAAGGCGGCGGGCTGGATTGAACCGCGACCGACGCCGATCCGCGTAGCGGCGCTGGCTGCTGGTGTCATCGAGAAGCTGCTTGTTGTTGAGGACCAGGCGGTCAAAGCCGGTGAACCGATCGCGTACCTCGTGGCCGACGACGCTCGGCTGGCGCTCGAAGCGGCTCAGGCGACGCTCAAGCTGCGCGAAGCGGAAGTTGAACGCAGCCAGGCGGCGCTGCAGGCGGCTCAGACGAACTTCGCCGAGCCGACCTATCTGCAGGCGGAAGCTGCCGCTGCTGAGGCGGACCTCAAGAAGG
>JAPOLP010001059.1 GCA_029977045.1 Planctomycetota bacterium | reverse complement strand
CTGGCCATCGCCGTACGGGTTGATGGCTTCGGCCATCGAGCGGTAGTGTGACTCGTCCGTGATCAGCTTTTCGGCCTCGGTGAGGATCCGGTCCTGATCCGTGCCGACGAGTCGGACGCCGCCGTCGAGACCTTCCTTTCGTTCGGTCCGGTCGCGCATGACGAGGACCGGCTTGCCAAGTGACGGTGCTTCTTCCTGCACGCCGCCAGAATCCGTCAGGATGAAGAACGAGCGGCACATCATCGCAACGAACGGTTCGTACGGCAGCGGATCGATCAGCCGGACGTTGGCCACGTCGCCGAGAATTCTCCGCACGGGCTCCTGCACGTTCGGATTGAGATGCACCGGGTAGACGATGTCGAGTTCTGGATGTCTCTCGGCCAGCGTGCGGATCGCCTGGCAGATCGACTCGAACCCGCCGCCGAAACTTTCGCGGCGATGCCCGGTGACCAGAACAAACGGTCGCTCGAACTGTTGCAGCAATGCCGTCGTTTCCGAACTCGCCTGTCCGGCTTCGATTCGGTCCCGCACGGTGAGCAACGCATCGATTACCGAGTTGCCCGTCACGAAAACACGGTCTTCCGGAACGCCTTCGTCGATCAGGATGCGGTGGTTGTTTTCCGTCGCGGCGAAGTGCCAGCGAGCCAGCCGCGTTGTCAGTACGCGATTCATCTCTTCCGGAAACGGCTCGCGAATGTCGCCGGTTCGCAGTCCGGCTTCCAGATGCCCGATCGGAACGTTGGCATAAAACGCGGCGAGTGCCGAACAGAACGTCGTCGTCGTATCTCCCTGAACGAGCATCGCGTCCGGCTGCAGCTCGGCTAGCACCGGCGCCAGCCGCTCAACAATCCGAGCCGTCAGCGATGAAAGCGTCTGCCCCGGCTGCATCAGATCGAGATCAACCTGCGGCGTGATCTCAAACAGTTCGAGAATCTGATCGAGCATCTGCCGATGCTGCGCGGTGACGACAACCTGCGCCTCGAACTCCGGTCGAGCTTCAATCGCCCGCACCATCGGCGCCATTTTGATCGCTTCGGGCCGAGTTCCGAAAACCAGCATGACCTTCTTCACGTAACAATCCTTTGGTCCGATGAAACACAGCTACCTCAGATAATCAACCGGGCTTCCCGACCGTATGGCGGCCTGAAGATGCGGTCAATATGTGTGTTGCCTGCAGCGGCTGGTTGCGACATTCAGAGGATGTCAACGCTCGTTGATGACTGTGGAAATCGACCGCGAGCCTGGTAGACTGGCGTCGATGACCATGCTTCGCGGCATCCCGCCAACGAGGGCCATATGAGCGAATCCGAATCTCACGGCAGCCGTCCTCCAAAGAGCGAATCTGCCGCCCAGCCGACTCCGCAGAATCGTGAGACCGTCCTGCCGGGCCAGTCCGATTCGGTCGCCGGACCAGTTTCGCATTCAGGGCAGGTGTTGCCGCCCGAGTTTGGCCGCTACCGCCTGGAAGCCTGCCTTGGCCAGGGGGCGATGGGCACGGTTTACTAGGCGTACGACACGCAACTTGACCGAATCGTGGCGCTCAAGATTCCGAAGTTCGACGTTTCCGAATCCGCACTGCTGGAGCGTTTTTATCGCGAGGCACGTTCCGCCGCGACGCTCAGCCATCCCGGCATCTGCCCCGTGTATGACGTCGGTGAAATCGATGGCACGTACTACATCTCGATGGGGTTTATCGACGGAAAAACACTTTCGTCAGCCATCAAGCCAGGGCAGCCGGTAGCGGAAAGACAGGCCACTGCGATCGTCCGCAAACTGGCGATTGCTCTCCATGAAGCGCATTCGCACGGAGTCACGCATCGAGACCTGAAGCCGGACAACGTGATGATTGGTCCAAAGTCGACGCCGATCATCATGGACTTCGGGCTTGCTCGGCGAGTGACCGCGAACGACTACATCCGCGTCACTCAGGGCGGCCAGATGCTGGGGACGCCAGCGTACATGTCGCCCGAGCAGGTTGACGGGAACATCGAACTGATGGGCCCACGCAGCGACATCTACAGCCTGGGGGTCGTCTTTTATGAGCTGCTGACGGGGCGTCTTCCGTTCGAAGGATCCGTGGCCTCGGTGCTGGCCCAGATCGTCAAGGCTCAGCCGACTCCGCCAATGCAGCTGCAGGCGGGTCTGGACCCTCAGCTGCAGGCGATCTGCCTCAGGATGATGGCCGCGCAACCTGACGACCGATTTCCGTCGATGGCCGATGTCGCACGTGATCTCGGTGCGTGGCTCAAAGGCGAAGCTGCCCCTGGCTCGACAACAACAGCCAGCACGCACGAACCCGTTCCGATTGTCGCTTCGGCGGAATCAGTCTCGGCCCGCAGCCGAAAACCGAACCTGTCTCTGGCGATCAAGTCCGGAATTGGCGCTGCAGTGGTCCTTGCGCTGCTGGCCGCTGTGACTCTGTTCGTTCGCGTCGACGATGAGACGGTCCGAATCAGAATTGATGAT
>JAPOLP010000244.1 GCA_029977045.1 Planctomycetota bacterium | reverse complement strand
CGTCGGCTCTGACCGTGACGGCTCCGCCCATGCTGATGACGTCGCCGTCGGCACCGAAGAAGATGATGTCATCTTCCGCGATGATGTCGATCGTTGACGAGCCTGAGTTCGCGGCAACACGACCGTCGATGCGAACGTCGGTGGTGGTTGCTGCCGCTGATCCGTTCTGAATCAGGATGTTCCCGCCGGCTCGAACCTGCTGGTTCGCTCCGTCTGACTGGATTTCGACCGACAGTGTCGAGGTCGCAAACAGGACATTGACGCCTGCCGAGCCTTCCAGCGTGGCGTCGCCGGCGGCAACGACCTGGCCGGCCGTCCGCACCAGCACACCGCCGCTGCCGTTGCTGTCCGAGTCCGCGGTCAGCAGAACGTCTCCGCCGGTCGACGTCACCGTTGCGTTGACGATGATGTCCTGGGGCGCGTCGAGGTCGATCGTCTGATCGCTGCCCAGATTCGCGTTAATAACGATGTCGCTCGCCCCGTTTGTGCTGCCGTTGAGCGTGATCGTGCCGCCAGCTGCGGTCAGTTCGGCGTTCAGCGTGACCGATCCCGTGAGCGACAGGCCGCCGCCGCTTCCCGGCGTCGTTGTGATTGGCTGGTTGACCGTAATCGTGCCGCCTGGGGCGTTGTTCGAATTGATCGTCACGGCCCCGCCATTTGACACCATCGGCAGGAGATAGCCGGTCACGATGCCGTTGACTGTGCCGATGCCATCCGTGACGGAATCAACCGCCAGGCCGTTGTCGTCGCGGAACGTGATGGCGCCACTGGTTCGAGCGGCGAGCTGCGAGACATTGTGTCCGTCGTTGTCGAGCGTGAAGCTCGCCGCCGCGCTGGACTGCGACCGCAGCAGCAGCTCGAACGAATTGATCGTCCCGCCCGCGCCGTCGGTCACGCCGCCGCGGTCGCCTGCGTTGATGACGACGATTCCGTTCGACGCATTGGCCGAGATCGCTCCATTGAGCGTCTGGCTGCCACCCGCGTCGGTGCCGTTGTCCATGAACGCCGAGTTCAGGACGACTCGCCCGCCCGACACATTGGAGCGGACGATCGACGTGGTGGCATTCGTCAGCACGATGTCGTCACCCGCGTTGAACGTCACCGTTCCACCGCCGGTGGATTCAACAATTACAGCGGCGTTGACCGTGATGTCGTCCGTGTCGCCGGCAGATTCCGTCGCTGTCGCTGTCAGATCGCCACTGGCCGACGTGTTGACGGCAAACGTCACCGGGCTGCTCGCCGTCAGAGTCACATTGCCGGCTGAGTTGCTCGACGTGGTGACGCCGCCAACGCTGCCAATCGTCAGCGCGCCGGTATTGTCGATGTCGACGTTGCCGCTGGTTGTGTTGCTGAAGGCCAGCGTTGTGATCGCGGTTTCGAGTGGAGCACCGCTACCGATGCCCGTTGCCGCCCGCAATGCGGCACTCCCGGCATTGATGTCCGTGTGGCCGTCACCGCCGTCAACGATGCTTCCGGCGAGAGCAGTTACCTGGACTTCGCCAGTCGTTAACAGGCCACCGAGCGTCACGTTGACGTCGGCGTCGATGTCGATCAGGCCGCTGCCGGCATTGATCAAGACACCGTTCGCCATGAACACGTCAGCGGTGTTCCCGGCATTGTCCGCATCGATCGTCACCGTCCCGCTGGTCGACGTGATGTCACCGCCCGGGCCGAACGTGATATCGTCCGTTGTCGACGTGCCGTCTTCCGACCGGATTGTCACGGATCCGGAACCACTGCTGATCGGCGAATCCAGCTGCACGCCTACGTCCGCTCCCGCACCGGTTCCGGTGATCGAGATCGCTGCGGTTCCCGTGGCGTTCACCGCCAGTGTGATGCCGGACGCAATCTCGACACCATCGCCGGCTGTGCCGTTGCCCGTGCCATTGATCGAGACGTCACCGTCCACGCTCGTTACATCCGTCGTGCTGCCAAACAGGAACACGCCGTAGTTACCAGACGTCCCGTCGCCGCCGGTGCCGCTGATCGTGATCGTCCCGGCCGCAGCCCCTGTCGCCGTCGAACTCACACTCGTCCCGTCGTGGAGATAGACGCCGTACATGAAGCCAGTGTCGCCGCCGGTTTCTGCTCCGTGGCCGCTGAGCAGAATGTTCCCCGTTCCGGTCGTCTGGATGATCGCGTTGTTCGCCTCGATCCCGATGAAATCGGCCGTCTGCGCACCGCCAGCATTCGCACTCAGCGTGATACCGCCGTTGACCGTCGTAATGCTGGAGCCTGACGAGAGTGCGATGTTGCGTTCCGACGTCAGTGACACGCTGCCCGCGCCACTGGTGCTGACATCCGAGGCCGCGTTCGGCAGGTTGATCGTTCCGGCATCGATTGTCAGTGACTTGCCGGCTGCCAGTGAGACGGCCGCATTGACGTTGACCGTCGTCATGCCAATGGGATCGGCGTTGATCGCGTACAGACGATGCGGGTGAGCAACCTGGGCGCCGCCCGGCTGAATGCCGTTGACGTACAGGACGTTCTCCGTGTCATCCATCTCCATGTTGCGCACGTTGAAACCACCCGACAGAGTGAACGTGCCCAGCAGCGTGTCGCCCGTGCCGTTGTAGATCCGAATGTTGCCTGTGCCTGCCTCCGACACGTACAGCCGGTCGCGGACCGCATCCACGGCCAGAGTGCCCGGTGAGAATCCAGTAATCGTGTTGATCAGCGCATGAGTGTTGCCGTCGCGGATCACGACATTTCCCCCGTCCATTCCATACAGACGGTTGGTCACCGGATTCGCGTCCAGCACGAAGAAGCTGAATCCCAGGAAGGCTGCCGCAGCTGGATTGTCTTCCGGAATGACCAGCGGATTGTTGCCATTCCCGTTGGCGTAATACCTGCCGGTCGCCGGGTTGAACATCAGGTGCGATCCGACAGCAATCGACCCCGACGTGTAGGTGATCGTTCCGGTGTTCTCGTCGTAGAGATTGAAGCGATCGCTTCCCTGTGTGCTGATGCCGAACGTGTGAGTTCCCGCCGCGACGCTGCCACCGATTCCCGTGATGCTGTCCGTATCCAGCGCGGCACCCGCCGAATTGTAAATGCGGACCTGGCCGCTAAAGCCATTGGTTGTGGCAAACTCACCGTCAGTCGGGTCGACACCAACACCGCTGCCAAATCCTGAAGCCACCGTCGTCGGAACAGTGATCGATGCTGGATTGCTGGCGTCGAATCGCAGGATGCCGCCTTGAGGCGTTCCGTAACCAGACGACAGGTACACGTAGTCGTTGATCGGGTCGGTATCGATTTCCTGGCCGATGTTGTTCGGGAAGGTCGTGTTGACCGTGTAGTTCCGCGTCCCTAGTTCGGACAGCAGTCCACTCGAACCAACGATGGTCACCGAGCCAGGGAAGCTGGCGGCGAGAGAATTCACATTCACGACATCGTTACTGCCACCAGTGTTGATCGTCAGCGTGCCGGTCGGGTTGGTGAACGTGACAGACTCGCCCAAGGTCGAATCCACCATCGTACTGCCGCCGCCAGCGTCGGTGATCGTGATTGTCTCGGCAGCCCCGCTGTAATTCAGCGTGACGTTCGTGGCCGTAATCGTCGACGAAATCGGCTCCAGGCCGGTGTAGTGAATCGTGCCGACGCCGGTTAGATCGATCGAGCCGTCGTTCTCGTTGTCAAACGTGAATATCGCATCTGTAAAACTGCCACCGGAAACAGCCAGCGTATCGCCGCCGCTGGAGTTAGCGCCGCCGTTGAACGTCAGACCGCCTGACGGGATCGGGTTCCCGCCGGAGAAGTCGATCGTGAACAGGTCGTCGTCCGACGTGCCATTAATGACCACAGCGTCAGCGGTGATTGGAACGCTCGAGATGACGTTGTTACCGGAATCGCGAATCTCAAGATTCGGGCTGTTAAATACAAGTCGGTGTAATACTGGACTGCTGACTGGCTTGAAGCGGACGATGTTCAGTGTGTGCTCATTGTTGCTGCCATCCACGAACACTCCGGTGTCGGCGATGCTTCGGACGCGAATGTCGACCGTGCGTGCGCCGGTGGTTCCAAACTGTACGAAGTCTTCGATCGAGAAGTGGTGCTGCGGAAATTCTCCCGTGGAAGGATTTCGCCCTTCGAGTTCAAACGTCAGCGTCCGCCCCTGGACACCGTTAACAAACACGGCCACTTCAACGGCGTGTGTCGAAACTCCACTACTAAAAGAGTTTGAAAACGCCACCGTGCCACCAACACGATACACCTCGTTCGTGTCGCTCACCGTAAACGTGTTACTGAGCCCCGAGACCGTCTGGAAACCTCCACCCAAAGTGCCAGAGGAAAACGTCGATTCGAGCTCAGCAACAATGTCGACCGAAGGGCTGCTGACGGGGCCACTTGCAGGAATGACGAAGTTGCGGGTTCCAGCATCGTCATCGTCGTCGATTGTAATGTTTTGCGTTGTAGTCGTCCCCAGGGCAACCCCGGCAGACGGATTACTGATCGTTAGGGTCGCCGTTTCGTTGCCTTCGTTCAGTAGATCGTCATTGACTGTAAACGTGACCGTTCCAGTGGTCATTCCATTGAGAATCGTGATCGTCGATCCCGAGAGCGTGAAGTCTCCGGGACGAATACCGCCGGTCGTAAGGTCTCCAGTGGTCATGTCCGTGACTGCGATGGCAACAGTTTGATCGCCACTGACTGCCGAATCAGCCGTTGCAGTGACGGTGATCGACGTTGTGCCCGCTTCTGACCCTGTCGTCGACGACACGGACAGGCTTACGTCGGGTGTTGGGAGCACAAGCACGGCGTTCGCATTTCCGCGGACAGATCCGTTCGAGTTTGTTGGAAACGAAAACCCGCTCGAGAAGTACGATGGAGTACCCGACAGTGAGATGAGGGAATTTGGCACCAACGTACCCGACACAGGTTCCTGATCGGGTGGCGAGATAATCAGGCCGGCGATTCGGTAAGTGGTATTTGCCGAAAGCACGACGTCGGGAATGTCGACAAATCGCCAGTCTTCAATCAACGGTGACGCCGGAGTGACCGTACCTTGCGCGACAAGAGCCCCGCCACTTGTCCAAATCCCCACAGGGTGGTTGGTCCCCAATCCGTTCTGGCCGGCGTCATAGACACCCAATTCTGAGATCGTGATCGGGCTGCCGCCGACCGTGAACTGCGTTCCGATCGTTACATTGTTGTCGACGCCAGGAGAGAGGAGAGTCTCTCCTGCGTATGTCGTAAACAGAAGGTTAGCGGCCAGGAGCGTCCGATCTTCGAGCATTTCGAACTGGCTGATCGCCGTAGAGTAGACCTGCCGCTGCAGCGCGCGACGCATCCGCGGAGATGACATCCTCCGGCTGGGGCCGTTGCTGCTGGTCTGGCCGGGCGTCATGTAGCCGGGGGTACCTAGGCGAGCTTTGCGGTTCACAAACCGGCGGGCTCGACGGGCCCAGTTGATGCGGGAAACGAGATTCGTGAAGGGACTCAGCCAGTTGTTGCAGCGCATGTCAATCCTTCCAAGTAAAATGGGTCCGACCGCTCGTTGCCAGCAACCGCCAGCCCCCGTTGGCTGCTGCTGACTCGAACCGATCGCTTGAGCGACTACGAAAAAACAGATGTGTGTCAAAAAAGGCCCGCGTCGAACGCCGTGCTGTGCGCGGGTCTCCCGACCCCGCACTGGTCAGCCCGGTTGTGCGCGGGTTTCCTGACCCCGCACCCGTCCTGACTGAAGGTCTCCCTCCGGCCTTCGTTGCGGGGCTCCGCCGTGGAAGGGGAGACCTGCGGTCCACTCTTTCGGCGGGGTCAGGAGACCCGCGCCGAGCGAGGCGCCACTCTGGGTGGAGCCAGGAGAGCGAAGCTCCCGCTGAGTCGCCCCGTGACCTGGTGTCTCAGCAGATCACGACACAAGTCACGACTCAGCAGGGGCTGCGCACTCCCGTCTTGTGACGCTCCATGTCCGGTGACGCCGCCTGCGTCGGAGGACCTCATGCCAAGCGCGACACTCCTCGGCGCACTGTTCCTGTGCATCCTGCTTGGCGCAGGCCTCAATGCCATGCGCTGATACTTCCTGCCGTACGGGCTTCCATCGCCCGCACCGGTCAAACCGGTTCCTCATGTCGAAGCTGACTGTTCGCCAGGGTTTCTCACTGATGCTGGCCCATCAAGGCTGGCCCAATCGCTCTTTCCTGACTCTCCTGTCAGGTGGTCACTGCGAGTGTTTCCCCAAGGAAATGCACCACCGCTGCAGTGAAACCGCCGGTAGCGCCAAGCCCGTGAAACACTCGCAACCTGACATGTCAGGATGTGGCCAGAAGAGGCAACAATCATCAGATGCCGGCGTTAAAACACGCCAGCGTGACGGAGAAATGCATCTCGCAGACCGCCACAGCCGAATGTGGCTGAAGAGAGCCACGTCTTGTGGAAAGCCACATCGCTTCCTGGCTCTTTGATCCGCGGAGACATTTGATCGCGCCCAACTCGGCGGGTTGCCTGCATGCGCCCAGCACTTGCCGGAACCTTGAGCCGACGAGTGACGTCAGCCAGGTCCGAAGCGGGCCTGTGTGGCTCAGTGACTTCTGAGCCAACGCTCTCAAGTTAATTCTGGCGACGGGGTTTGTCCGATTCAGCGAGTGCCTTGGAAGTCGCTACGCAGCGCGACGGCGGAGCCGCGCGCGGCGTGCAGGCCTTCGGATGAAGTGAATCAGACACCACCGCGCCGACAATACTTGCCGGTTGTCGTGACACCGTCTCTGGCAGGAGCTGAGGGGCAGTCGCCAGACGGAACTGGCGTAACTCCACCCGCTACTGGAATCTCCCGCGATCCTGGATCTACGAATGACGGGCCTGATTAAGCTGTCCAACGAAAAACGGCCTGCCCGGAACACCTGGGCAGGCCGTTTGTTTTTTCTGATTGTTGGAGATCGTGGATCACTCTGCGTAGAAGCGGGTGATTTCCTCTTCGGTCAACGGTTCCTGGATTGAGTCGCTGACCAGGCGGGCACGAATCCGCTGGTTGCCGGCCTGCGAGCCCTTGATGTGAACCAGGAAGGTTGCCGTCTGGCCTGGCGGCAGTTCCGGCAGCGAGCGGAAGACAACCAGTCCGCTTTCAGCAATGTGCTCGGATGGTCCGGCGGCGTCGACCAGAGTCATCCCGGTTGGCAGTTCGATGGACAGTCCAACGTTGCTGGCGGCTTTCGAGCCTTCGTTGCTGACTTTGATTTCGTAGGCGGTTTCGCGTCCGATCTCGATCGGATCGTCGACGTCAGCGACATCAAGGACGAGCGAGGCGGTGCCTTCGATCTTCGTTTCCGTCCGGGCTTCGACGACGGCTCCGAGTTCGGAGACGACACTCGCCACCTGGACGAAGTCGCCGATGGTTGTCGGATTCAGCCGCAGAGCCATTTCGACAGTTTCGTTCGGGCCGACGCTGCCCACGAACCAGCTGACGGTGCGGGTTGCTGCGTCGAATTTCCCGCCGCGTCCTGCCGAAAGGAACTCGAAGCCTTCCGGAACCAGGCAGGTTGCCCGGACGTTGCTGGTTGTTGCCTGACCGCTGTTGCGAACCGCGACCCGGTACTGAGCATCACGACCGACATAGCGGACCGACGGACCGGCCATTGCCAGTTGCAGACTTGGAGCCAGCACGCTGACTGTTGATGCAGCCGACTGTCGCAGTTCTGCTCCCGCACGAGCTTCGACCTGCACGGCATGTTCGCCACCAGCGGTCGCCGTCAGTGACAGGCGGACGCTGCGGCTTTCGCCGGGATTCAGCGAGCCGACTTCCATCTTCAGACGCTCGCCCTTGGCGTGTTCGAGTCCTTCCGGAACCTTGACTTCAATCACAACGCTCTGAGCAACGCCGGTGCCGGGGTTGCTGACCGTGACAATGT